>NZ_CATMPS010000031.1:0-32339 GCF_950073225.1 uncultured Oscillibacter sp. | reverse complement strand
CCCTTCGACCGGGCTGGGACTGGAAAAGCGAGGAATTCATCCCCCAATATGGCCCTTTATTGGTCGTTTCCTTTACCTTTGTCTGTTTGCCTGGCTTTTACCGGCTTTAATCAGTGCTTCCTTAAATCCTTCTTAAAAAAGAAAGGGGTTTCACAGAGGGGCCTAGCAAACGGGCTAGGGATCACCACCAATACGATACAACGTATTTGCAAAGGAGAACGGGTTACCATAAAGACAGCGGCCCAGATTTCTAATTTTCTCGAAACTGTTGAAGCAGATATTTTCAAGCCTATACAGAGTAAAAAGCAAATTACAAAAGACATGATACCCAGATTGAGAAGCAAGCGGGGGTTTATGGAGAAAGCGCCGTTGCCGGGCTCATTGTCGAGAGCATGTCCAACGGCTGGAAGGGGATCATTTGGGACCGGTTGGAGAAGCAGAACCCGCAGAAGCGGGGAGGCGGGAATATCTTCATGGATATGCTGAGAGAGGAGGAACAAGGCCGTGGAGCGCTCATAAATGAACTAAACGGGATGAAGGTCACTATGGACGGACGGTAGGCCGTTTGGTTTCCGAACATCAAAACAATATTGGCCTTGCTTTTGGCACGAAATAAAGGAGATTTTTATGGAATATCGTATTGAAGTCAGAGGGAAAAGCTATGTACTTCCCACAAGGACCCCGGGAGTGGATGACCGGATCGGCAAGATTCAGGATATTGAAAAACGGCTCAGAACCGGGGGAATTACCAGACGAGAGGCCCGGAAAGAGCAATATGATTTTGTTACAGACTGTATCGAGGGTTTCCTGCCGCCTTTCGAGGAAATGGACGTGGGAGAGCTGGAGGTCGTGGTGGTGAAGATCGTCAACGCTTACCAGCGCCCCGCCGCTCAGGAAAAAATCGAGGCGTCAATGGCTGCACTCCGGGAGGTCACCGACCGGCCAGAGTTCAAAAAGTTTACCTCCGTCCTGAGTAAGTCGAAGCGGTAAACGTTACAAAACAACTTTTTCCCCAAAAAACATAGGAAGGAACTGTAAAATGAGCAGATACGCAAAATACGCACAAGACAGAGACCCGGGCGTTGTTCTCCAGACCTGGGACAATCTTTTGGAAGCGGCTAAAGTCTGTTCCGGGCGCAGACTTGGAGAGAAGCATGGAGACCCGAGCTTTGTTGCCTCCATCTCCAAGACGTGGGAGCGGCTGACCGAGGCAACGATTGAATCCTTTTGACCAACGGACAAAGAGCGAACAAAGAGAAGTCCCCAATTTCGGGGAGCAAACAAAGAACCGGGGAGTGGTCCCCGGTTCTTGCTTTATTCGGCTTTGGAATCCTTCTCTTGGGGCTTATACTGGTTTTCTCCGGTTTCAACCCAAAGAATGAAGTCCGTGATCTCCGTGTCGGTCCACCCCTTAGACCTTAGCCCAAGAATCAGTCTCGAACTCTCAGACATGTTCATCGTTTGCACCCCCTTTCATCTTCCGTCCAAGTTTATCCCTTTGGGCCTGAGTTTCAACCGCCCCGCCTCCGAAAGCGCTGTATGGGCCTCTGTGGGGCCGCTGGAGGCATCACGACCCATTCTCTGCGTTATGGATGCGTTAATATAAGCGTTGAGCGATTCCCCAGCGGCGGCGGCGGCGGACTGTATTTCCGCTTTCTTCCCTTTGGGCATCTTGATTTGAAATAGATCATAGTTTGCTTTCACATATTTGTTTACGGCCTTTTGCTGTGCCTTTGATGCTGGCATGGTCATTTCTCCTTTCCGGGGAGCCCTGGCGTTGAATGCTCCTTCCCCTAGTATAGCTATATTATAACCTGTTTATCTATGGATTTCAATATACATTTTTGCTCCCCCGTTCTGGGGAGCAATCTCCTAAATTTTGAGGGGATTCCCCAGTTTTTGGGAAACCATGAACGGTCGCCATTTTTGACGGGCGTAAAATTCCGCTGGTTACTCGGATTCGGATTGAATTGGATTCCGGGCGCATTTGATATCATGTGATTGCAAGCATCTTCCGGCGAAGGATATTTACCTCTTTTCGCTCTCAAGAGAACATTTGTCAAGGGGGATTTCACCCAAAAGATGAAATCCCCCCGACAAATTCGGAAGTTAATGATTTAACCGTAACCGTGAGTAGCATGTTCCCATTCCTCATCGGCGTTGCGAACAAGAACCCATTTCCAATCTTCATAAGTGGAGTCTGGTTCAAGCGAACCATCCCCGCCCGAAGAATCCACATCGAAAGACGAATAAATAACAATTGCCTTATCCACTTCGTACTGCGCAGCCCATTCGCTAAACTCGTCTGCGAAAGTATCACCTGGATAGTACAGTTTTGTAAGCATACAACCGTCGAACTCTTTAGAAAAATATTCTTTCACCGTTTGAAAAGCGGCTTCGATTTCATTATCTGTATATATCTCAGATGGTTTCCAGTCTGGAATTTCAACATTGTCTATATTCCCCGTATTTTTTTCGCCGCAAGCTGTGAGCAATAGTAGCATTGTGAAAACAATAGAAATAATCCTTTTCATAATATCACCGCCATAAATGCTGGTTTGTCGAATTGATACGAACTAAGTATACCATCATTGCATACGACTTTCAACCCTCATTTATAGGCAATGATAGTAGCAGCAAGCAATGCACCGGTATATACCCGGTGCCGCTTGTTGGTGGCCGACGGCCCCCAAGCCCCCGGTGACCGGCGCGGCTGCGTCCGATGCACAAGCCGCTGGTGGCGTCTGCTGGCCTGTCCATACTGGGCAGGGAAGGGACGCCCGGTGGACCGCCCCTCGGAGAGCGCACGACTGCCGCAGGCAGTACCGCCGCCCGCTTGCGGGTGGTGAGTAAGTGCGCTCTTCGAGAGGGCCGACAAAGAGAACGGAGCGCCTAGGTCATTCCCAGACGCTCCCGCTTTGGTCCCTCCTGCTGGTCGATCACCGCCCCTCCAGCCTGTGTCATTTTGCCACAAATGAGCCGCCAGTCAATGTAATGTGGTGGTCTGGTGAAACCACCCTTTATACATTACATCTCACTTGCTGATGGACTTCCCATGATGGGAGATGCAGGTAGGGCTTACTGTCACACTCGTACAGCCTCACGCAGCCAATATCCACCATCTTCGGTCCAGATTTGGACCCACCTCATTTGACAGAGTTGTCAAGCGAGGTCCATCCAGATTTGGATTGACCTGCTCCAAAGGCCAGGATTTCAACTTACTCAAATTTGAGTAAGTTGAAATCCTGGCCTTTTTCCTGTGGAGCAGATCAACCCGGTCAAAAGTGTCCGGGTTCAATGAGCTCAACTTTGTGCAGTCCCCAATTTTGGGGAGAGTAGATCGGCTCAAAATTTGCTGTGGATTTGTTACGCAGTAGAAGCGCGGTTTCGGGGGATAAGGTATAAATCCCTTGCCGCGCCGGATACGCGCCCGCAAAACCGCTTGTAGCAAGGCTTTTTCTGCCCCTACTGCGTAACAAGGGCATGAAAAAAGCGGCGTTCCTGTTCTCCCCGTATAGAGAGTAAGAAACGCCGCTTCTGCGTCGTATTCAGTTTTTAGTACAATACCCTGCTTGTCCGTCGCTCGAAAAACCTTGATTTTTCAGTGTTTTCAAAAGTATCGTTATCTAACGTCAGCTTTTGAACGCCCAGAGTATAAACGGATGATTGCCGATATTGAAGCGGGAAAAACAATTGTGTTTTTTAAGGACAACTCCCGCCTGGGACGGAATTACCCGGAGCTGGGCCGCCTCATGGAGGAATATTTTCCCCAAAAGGGGATCCGTGTTATTTCCGTTCTCAACCACATTGACAGCCTGAAAGACCCCAACGGATATTGTAGCGCCATCGTGTCATTTTCCAACATTATGAATGATGACTATATCCGTCAGTTGTCTGTGAAAATCAAATGCACCTTTGCCATGAAGCGTGAGCGGGGGGAATTTTGGGGGAACTATGCCCCCTACGGCTACGAAAAAAGCTCGGAGGACCGGCATAAGCTGGTGATTGACCCAGAAGCCGCTGAAATCGTCCGTATGATCTTCAGCTGGTACGCTGACGGCGCTTCTGTCTGCGGCATTGTGAAGCGGCTCAACGCCCTGCAAATCCCGCCGCCGTCGGCGTATAAGTGCATGAAGGGCTGTAAAGGCTTTGCCAGCCACTCTAGCGGCGGCATAAAGCGGAATATCTGGTCTGTGACATCTGTAAATACCATGCTGAAAGACGAGGTCTACATCGGCAATCTGGTTCAGGGCAAGTATAAAAGCGTATCCTACCGGACCAAGAAAATGGCTCCCACCGATGAAAGCGAGTGGGCTGTCATTGAGGGAACCCATGAGGCGATTATCTCCGACGAGATATTTACCATCGTCCATGACCGCTTTTCCCGCCGGACTAGAGTGGCTCCCAATCGGGAGGCCAGTTATTTGCTCTCTGGTTACATCAAATGCGCCCACTGCGGAAACCGCATGAATCGGAACGGAAATAATGGCTATCCTCATTTTCGGTGTATAACCCACGCCTATGCGCCTGACAAGTGCCCATGCCCCTCTGTCCGGGAATCTGCGCTGGAAACAGCAATTCTAACAAGCAATTCAAGACCAGATTCAGGAGCTTGTAGACGCTAAAGCGGTTATAGACGCAGTTCGTCAGGAGAGGAAGGCCGGCCGTTCCGCAAATGAATACCTTCTGGCGATCAACCGGGCGGAGCGGGAGAAAAAACGGCTGACTGAGGCAAAATTCCGTCTATATGATAACTTGGAAAAAGGTATTATCGACCAAAGCGAGTATATTCATTTTAAGGAGAGTTACAACGCGGCGCTCTCTGAGCAGGAAAGACAGATTGAACGGTTGCAGGCCAATATGCTGGAAATCAGGGAGGCCAGGCGGCAGGACGACGCGTTTATTGCCTTCTTCCAGGAGTATGGGAACATCAAAGCCCTGGACCGGGATGTGCTGGATCGGCTTTTAGACCATGTGGAGGTTGTGGACTGTTCCCATATCCACATCTACTTCAAATTTTCTGCCGAGCGGCAAAAGATACTTGACTTTGCAAGGAACATAGAGGAAGAAAATAAAGAGAGTGTGTGCTAATATACTCTATCCATATGAGTGGGGCTACACCTACGGCCCGCCCATGGCGGTCGCGCCTCTCCCCAACGTCCGGGCGGTGCTGGACTACGCCGTCACGGAAATCCCCGCGGAAAAAATCTTCCTGGGCATACCCAACTACGGCTATGACTGGCCGCTGCCCTTTATCCAGGGGGAAACCCGGGCCCAGTCCATTTCCAACCAGCGGGCCATTGAGCTGGCCATTCAATACGGCGTACCCATCCAGTACGACGAAACGGCCCAGTCCCCGTTCTTCCGCTACACCGACGCCGGGGGAACCGCCCACGAGGTCTGGTTCGAGGATGCCCGGAGCATGGACGCCAAGCTCCGCCTCGTTGCCGAATACGGCTTCCAGGGAGCGGGGTTCTGGAACCTCATGCGGCCGTTCTCCCAGGTTTGGCTGGTGCTGGATTCCCTGTACGACGTGGAATGACAAACAGGAGGGCCCGGCGTTACACCGGGCCCTCCATTTATCCGCAGGAAAGAGCCGGAAAATTTCTCAAACATTGATTTCAGGGGTGTCCCCGTCCTCTGCTTCCGCCAGCAGGGGGGCAATCCCCTCCAGGAACGCCTCCACCTGGGCGGCGCAGCGGCCGGTGTAGAGCTTCGGGTCCAGCACGGCCTCCATCTCCGCCTCCGTCATGGCGAAAGCGGGCTCCGCCGCCAGACGGGCCAGCAGGTCGCAGGGCTCGCCCTCCTTCATCCTGGCCGTGGCGGCCATGGAGCAGGTGCGGATGATTTCATGGAGCTCCTGCCGGTTGCCGCCCCGCTTGACCCCCTCCATCATCAGGTTTTCCGTGGCGATGAAGGGAAGATATTCCCGCACCGCCCGCTCCACCACCTTCTCGTTGACATGGAGCCCGTCGGTGACGTTCCGGCAAAGGCGCAGGATCGCGTCGGCGCAGAGGAAGCCCTCCGGCATGGAGATGCGCCGGTTGGCGGAGTCGTCCAGGGTCCGCTCCAGCCACTGAACGGAGGCGGTCATGGGGGCGTTCATGGCGTCCGCCATCAGGTAGCGGGAGAGGGAGCAGATGCGCTCGCAGCGCATGGGGTTGCGCTTATAGGCCATGGCCGAGGAGCCGATTTGGTTCTTCTCGAAAGGCTCCTCCACCTGCCGGTCGTGCTGAAGCAGGCGGATGTCGTTTGCCATCCGGCAGGCGCTCTGGGCCACGGAGGAAAGGCAGTTCAAAATCCGGCTGTCCACCTTCCGGGGATAGGTCTGGCCGCAGACAGGGAAGGTCTTATCAAAGCCGAACTCCCCGGCGATCCGACGGTTCATCTCGTCGATTTTCGCCCCGTCCCCCTCAAAGAGGTCCATGAAGCTGGCCTCGGTGCCGGTGGTGCCCCGGCAGCCCAGGAATTTCAGGTTCTCCAGCACAAAGTCCAGCTCCTCCAAATCCGCCAGGAAATCCTGCATCCAGAGGGTGGCCCGCTTGCCCACCGTGACCAGCTGGGCGGGCTGGTAATGGGTGTAGCCCAGGGTGGGGGTATCCGCGTACTGCCGGGCGAACGCGGCCAGATTTCCCAGCAGGGCGGTCAGCCCCTTCCGCAGATACCGGAGTCCCTCCCGGTAGAGGATGAGGTCCGCGTTGTCTGTGACATAGCAGCTGGTGGCCCCCAGGTGGATGATGCCCGCCGCCGAGGGTGCGGCCTTGCCATAGGCGTATACATGGGCCATCACGTCGTGCCGGACTTCCTTTTCCCGGGCCGCGGCCAGGTCGAAGTCGATGTCGGTGAGATGATCCTCCAGCTCCGCCACCTGCTCCGCCGTCACGGGGAGGCCCAGTTCATGCTCTGCCCGGGCCAGGGCCACCCACAGCCGCCGCCAGGTCTGGGTGCGCTTTTCGGCGGAGAAGAGGTTCAGCATGAACTCCGATGCGTAGCGGGAGGAGAGAGGGGATTCGTAGCGGTCTTTACTCATGGGGCCTCCTTCAGCGGATGATGATGGCGTCCCGCTCCGGGCCTACGGACACGAAGCCGATGCGGCAGCCGATTTCCTTCTCGATATATTCCACATATTTCCGGGCGGCCTCCGGCAGGTCCTCCCAGGTCCGCACGCCGGAGATGTCGCAGCCCCAGCCGTCCATATACTCCACCACCGGCTTCGCCTCCGCCAGCAGGGCGGGGAAGGGGAAGCGGTCCGTCTGCTGGCTGCCCAGCTCATAGCGGACGCAGACGGGGATTTTATCCAGATAGCTCAGCACGTCCAGCTTGGTCAGGGCGATGTTCGTCGCCGCCTGGCACTGGACGCCGTAGCGGGTGGCCACGATGTCGATGGGCCCCACCCGGCGGGGACGGCCCGTCTTCGCGCCGTACTCGTTCCCGGCCTGGCGGAGCTTCTCCGCCTCTTCGCCGAACCACTCGCAGGTGAAGGGACCCTCGCCCACGCAGGAGGAGTAGGCCTTCACCACGCCGATGACCTCGTCAATCCGGGCGGAGGGCAGGCCGGAGCCCACCGGGGCGTAAGCCGCCACGGCGTTGGAGGAGGTGGTGTAGGGATAGATGCCGTAGTCCAGGTCCCGAAGGGCTCCCAGCTGGGCCTCGAACAAAATGCGCTTGTTCTCCGCCTGAGCCTGACGCAAAAACGCGCCGGTGTCCCGGATGAAGGGGCGGATTTTCTCGCCGTAGTCCGCCACGTAGTCCATCAGCTGCTCGATGGTATAGGGCTGGGCGTTGTAGACCTTGGTCAGGGTCAGGTTCTTCCACTCCAGCAAATCCTCCAGGTGGGAGCGGAGCTGCCCCGGATAGAGGAGTTCTCCCGCCATGACGGTCTTTTTCTGGAACTTGTCGGAGTAGAAGGGGGCGATGCCCTGCTTGGTGGAGCCGTATTTCTTGTCCTTCAGGCGGGCCTCCTCCAAGCCGTCCAAATCCCGGTGCCAGGGCAGCAGCAGGGAGGCCCGGTCGCTGACCATCAGGTTGTCCGGCGTAATGGCCACGCCCTGGGCGGTGACGTCCTGTATCTCCTTCCAAAGGCTCTCGCAGTCCAGGGCCACGCCGTTGCCCAGGATGTTGACCACGCCGTCCCGGAAGATGCCGGAGGGCAGCAGATGGAGGGCGAACCTGCCCTTTTCGTTGACGACGGTGTGCCCGGCGTTGCCGCCGCCCTGATAGCGGACCACCACGTCGTAGTCCTGGGTGATCAGGTCCACCATACGGCCCTTGCCCTCGTCGCCCCAGTTGATGCCCACAATGGCGCAATTTGACATAATGAAACCTCCCCGCGCCGCCGCCCGAAAGATAGGGCGGCGTTCCGCTTGCTCACGGCCAGCGGCCAGCCGGTGATGGGGGCCTGTCCGGCCCCGGGGGTCCTGACGGCGGCGGATTAGCGCCTCCGGCCAGCGAAAAGAAGGGCCCCGCGGTCCGCGGGGCCCCAAAGTTTCCCTTCCCTATTATAGCGGCAGTTTTCCCATAAGTAAAGAGAAAAGCGCAAGTTCCTCAAATTTTTACAGGTTCCGCATAAAAAGGTATGACCCCCGGCCTTCCGCCGGGGCGGGTTCTTTCACTTTCATGTGACGGTAAAGCGCTTCGCGGTGCCGGAGACGGCGTAGCGCTCGTATATTTCCGGCCGCTCCGCTTTCAGGGCCTTGGCGTCCAGCCGGGTGCTGGAAACGGATTTCCAGGAGACTTTGTAGTGGGCCGTCTCCACCTGCTCCACGCCCCGGGCTTCCAGCTCCGCCTTGACTTCCTCCTCAATGGCCTCCGCCTCTTTTTTCAGCGTGTCCATCTCCCGGCGGCAGCGCCGGAGCCGGGCCAGCTTCTCGTCCATCTGCAAGTTGTCCATAGCATCCTCCCATGTGTTCGGTTTGCTAGAGACTATGAGGGGAGGGGGACGCTTATGACGGCCTTTTAGAGATGGTGGTCCCGGAGGAGCTTTTTCGCCTGCTCCCACAGCTCGTCGCTGACGGTTTGAATTACCGCCACCTTCCGCACCAGCTCCGGCAGGGCGGCGGTGAGCTCCGCCTCCACAATCGTCTCGCTGGTCAGGTCCGCCGAGGGGCACCCGGCGCACTGGCCCAGCAGCTTCACGTACAGCACGCCGTCCTCCAGATGGTCCGCGGCAATCTCTCCTCCATGGGCCCGGAGGGCGGGACGGACCTTCTCGTCCAGTACGGCCTCAATGCGTTTCAAATCTTCCGTCATGGCTGCTCCTCCTGTTCCGCCGCCTTGGCGGCGAAAATTTCTTCCTGAATACGGCGCCGGGTGCCGTCAAACAGCAGCTCCCGGTTGTGACGGAAATAGGCGTCGCAGCCGAAGGTCTCAATGAGCCAGCTGGTGTCCGGCCCGGCGGTGAGCTCCGTGACGAACAGCACCAGCTCCTGCCCCTGGCCGAAGGTTTCCTCCAAAAAGGCGAAGGCGTGATCCAGCTCCGCCTTGGCTTCCCGGGCCTGGGAGGCCCGTTTTTCCACTTCCTGCCCAAACCAGCCCCGCACCGCCGCCATGGCCAGCCCGGAATCGGCGGGGTTCTCCTGAATGAGGCGGCGGCGGTAGTCCTCCAGGATATTGATTTCCAGCTGGGCCAGGGCCTGGCGCTGTTTATCCCCCTGGCCCGCGTTCCCGGCCCGTTTCAGGGCCTCCCGGCGTTCGCCGGTCAGGGTCTCCAGAACCGCCTGGGGGTCCTCTCCGGCGGCCAGGTCCTCTTTGAATTTTGTCAGGGCGGCGTGGAGGTTTTCGCACAGGCTGTCCTGGCGGCGGGTCTCCCGGGCGGCCTCGGAGAGGCGGGAGAGGAGCAGCCCCATGACGGACAGCTTCTCGTCGAAAGGCGCGGCCCGGAGCTCCCGGACGGTGATGGGCTTCCAGGTTCCCGTCAGGATGCCGTCCACATGGTAGATCTTCCGGTACTTGCCGTAGAGCTCCAAATAATTGGCAAAGTCCCGGGCGATGCGGGGAAGCTGGATATACTGCCCCACCACCTCCCGGTCCGCCTTGAGGCCCAGGGTTTCATAGACCGTCAGCAGCTCGCTCAAATCCTCCCAGCCCCGGGCGGTGGCGAACTGGATGCCCTCCGCCGTAGTCTCCACCCGGTAGAAGTGGTCCTTCCTGATGTCCAGATAGGACACCACCGCCCCGTGGATGCCCTTGGCCCGGGCGTACTCCTTCCAGACGGCGAAGTCCTCCTGTACGTCGATGCGCTTCACCCGGTCCAGGGTCACCACGTCGAAGTCCCGGACGGAGCGGTTGTATTCCGGCGGGTTTCCGGCGGCGGCGATGAGCCAGCCCTCCGGCAGGCGCTGGTTGCCGAAGGTCTTGCACTGGAGGAATTGCAGCATCATGGGGGCCAGGGTTTCCGAGACGCAGTTGATCTCGTCCAGGAAGAGGATGCCCTCCTTGAGGCCGGTTTTCTCCATCAGGTCATAGACGGAGGCCAGAATTTCGCTCATGGTGTACTCGGTGATGGAGTAGGTCTGCCCGCCGTAGGTCCGCGTTTCGATGAAGGGCAGGCCCACGGCGCTCTGGCGGGTGTGGTGGGTGATGGTGTAGGCCACCAGGCCCACGCCGGTCTCGGCGGCCACCTGCTCCATGATCTGGGTTTTGCCCACGCCGGGCGGGCCCATCAGCAGGACGGGCCGCTGGCGGACCGGGGGGATTAGATAATTCCCCAAGGGGTCCTTGGCCAGGTAGGCTTTTAAGGTATTGGTGATTTCCTGTTTGGCTTGTTTGATGTTCATGGCGTTTCCTTCCTGGTTCCCCGGCAGGGGAGGGGAGATAGTACTCGCCCTTGCGGGCGGGGCGGATTGGCGGCTGGCGACGGCTGGTCCATTGCACGGTCCAAAAGAGAAAAGGAAGTAAGGGCCCTTCTATCGGTAGAACACCCTGTAGGGGCGGACCTGTGTGTCCGCCCTTTTCCCGGGCCCACTTACTCCCTCCACTCGGCCAATTCCTCCAGCGGCTTCCGGGGCCGGGGCGGCGGATTCCCGGCGGCGTACCCCAAGGCCATGGCCGCCGCGAGAGCTCCCGGCCCGCCGATCCATTCCTGCAGCGCGTCATAGGCGAAATAGGTGTTGCAAATCCAAAGACTGCCTAGACCCAGCGCCGTGGCCTGGAGGGCCATATTCTCCAGGCACGCGCCCAGGGACTGGGCGTTGCAGAGCTCGGTGACCCGTTCGTCTGTATTCAGCGTCTGTCTCGGGTCCTGGCCCAGGGGGTTCGTGACGAAGATGACAACCGGGGCTTGTTTCATGATGGCCAGCGTTTGGACTGCCCCGCCGAGATGCCGGGCGCTCTCCGGCAGGAGGGGGCGGCGGCGTTCCTCCTCCAGGCCCTGCGCCATGGCGGCCAGCGCTTCCGCCTTTTTCTTGGCAAGGGCCACGGTGAACCGCCAGGGCTGGCGGTTTTTTGCCGAGGGGGCCAGGGCCCCCGCTTGCAGCACGGTTTCGATATCTTTCCTGGAGACCGGCTGGGGCAGGTAGGCCCGGATGCTCCGTCGGTTTACAATTTCAGGCAGCATAATGTCTCCTTTACAGCTCCGGCAGCTCGCTTAGGTCCAGCTCCTCCGGCAGTTCCTCCGCCGCCCGGTCCAGATCCGGGGCCTCCAGCACCAGCCGGATGGCCCAGGGGGGCGTTTTCACGGAAAGCGGCGGCTCCCCCAGGAGGATGAAGGCCGTTTCATAGGGCGTCCGCTTTTCCGGGTAAATTCCCATGCCGTCGGTGAAGTACACAAGGCCCCGGAGGCTGGTGAAGGCCCCCGCCTCCTGGAGCTTTGCCACATGGTCGAATACCGGGCGGAAGTCCGTGGCGCTGCCGCCGGTGAGCCGGAAGTTCTCCATATAATTCCGCAGGTCCTCCAAATCGTGAAGCACATCGTCGGAGCGGATTTGGTCGTCACACTGGATGACGCGGATGTTCACTTTTCTGGTAAAGGTCCACGCGCTCCGCAAAATCGCGTAGGTGCAGGCCAGGAACTGCCGGACCCGCTCCCCGGAGGTGGACATGGAGGTGTCCACGGCGATGACGAAATCCTCGATCCGCTTTTCCTCCCGGGTTTCCGGCGGCTCCACCAGGGGCATATTCCCGTAAAGCCGGAGGCCGTAGGAGTAGAAGCCGTAGTCAAAGGCGTCGGCGTCCACCGCCGCCACCTCCCGGGGGGCGGCGAAGCGGCGGAGAAACGCACGGTAGTCCACGTCGTCCCGGACAGCTGCCCGGACCTGCTCCAGCACGGCCTCGCCGCCGGTCCCCTTGTCCGAGAGGACCGTCTCCAGGCCCGTCTGGGTTTTGCCGGAGAGGTCTTGCCACTTCTGGTCCTGGCGGCGGCTCTGGTCCTGGCCGTCCTGACGCTCCGGGTCCCAGAGGCCATGGTCGTCCGCCAGAAAGGCCCGCTGGAGCTGGGCGATTTCATACTCCGGCAGGTTCAGCCGCAAAAGGCGGCGGTAGATGCCCTCCGCCGTCAGCACCGGCATGTCCCGCTTGCACTCACCGTAGAATTTCCGCTTCCGGGGAACTGGGCCGGTATTCAGACAGGGGTAGTCCAGTTCATCCAGGATACTCTCCACCGCCGCGTCGCAGCTGAGATCCCACAGCTCCGGGAGCTTGCCCCGCTTCTTCGCCAGATGCCGGAGCATGCAGTGGAGAATCACATGGAGATAGGCCCGGCAGGTCCACACCCGGCTCCGCAGATAGCGCTCCGCCAGCCAGGACCCGTCGTAGTACAGCGTCTCGCCGTCGGTGGCCAGGGACACCGTGACCCCGCCGCCGGGGGCGAAAGCCAGAGCGCAGAGGGCCGCGTCCAGATAGGGCAGGCTCATATACAGCTCGTTCCGGGCGGCGAAGAGGATGTCCCGCCCAATCCCGGCAAAGTCCTTTTGTTCCATAAAACCCTTGGCCCTTCTATAATGTAAAGGATTTTTCCACTCCGGCGGGGAAGCGGCGGTGCTGCTCCTCCAGCAAAGCCGCCAGGGCCGCCGTGGCCCCCCGCTCCCGGGCCAGGGCACAGGCGTCCAGGAGGGTTTCCCGGTCCGGCTCCGTCAGCTCCAGAAGGAAGGGGAGGGCTTCCCCTTCTTCCAGCAGGAGGCGGAGGGCCTCCCCGGCGTGTTCCTTTAAATAGGCTCGGTAGCCCGCCGCCGCCCCCTCCGCCAAATCCACCGGCCAGCGGAGGCGCCGCCAGGCAAGGCGCAGGGCGGCGGATTCGTCGTGCTCCATTCCCAGAAAGTCCCGCCAGAGGCCGTCGTACTCCTTGAGGGACAGGCGTTTTTGACGGAAGCAGTGGTGATAGGGGTAGCCCGCGCCGGAGATGAAGTAATCGAAATGATGGGCGGGGCAGTTTTCTTCATAGAGCTCTGTATACTCCGGGAACAGCAGACGGGCGGTCTCCCCGCCGGGGCCGTAAACGGTTACGTCCAGCTCCCGGCTGAGCTCCCCGGCGAACCAGGCCAGGGCCTCCCCCTGGTCCGGGCCTGTCCGGGTCAGGTGGAGGGTATCCAGGCTGCGGCAGTTCATCAGCGCGCCGCCGCCCCAGCGGGACACGCCGTCGTGAATACGGAGAGTGCTTAAGGCGGAGCAGTTCAACAGAGCGTAGTCCCCCACGGCCTTCAGGGTCTGCGGCAGGGTCAGGTCCCGGAGGCTCCGGTTGTCCCAGGCCGCCCCCTCCTCCGGAGGGATGCAGGTGATTTGGAGGGTTTCCGCCCCGGCGGGCAGGGGAGCCGTTTGCCGGTCCGGGGCCAGGGCCCGGTTTCCCAGGGCCGTCACCGGCAGGCCGAGCAGCTCCTCCGGCAGGACGGCCCGGGCGTCGGGGGTCCCGGCCCGGAGAAGGGTGACGCCGCCGCCTTCCCGGCGGAAAACCAGCTTCCAATTGCTTGCGCCGCTGACGGTTTCCATAAGCCCGCGCCTCCTTCCGCTTTTCCAGAGGTAGTATACCACAGGCGGGAGCAATTTCCTAGCCAAAATTTTTTTCATCGACCCCCTTGACAAACTGTTCATTCTGTGTATACTGTATATGAACAGTGAAACGGAGGAGCTTCCATGGAAATCATCATCCGCAACACCGGGGGCCAGCCCATCTATGAGCAGATCTACTCCCAGCTCAAGGCCCAGATCATCGCCGGGGTCCTGACCCCGGGGGAGGCCCTGCCCTCCATCCGGGCCCTGGCCAAGGATTTGAAAATCTCCGTCATCACCACCAAGCGGGCCTATGACGAGCTGGAGGCCGAGGGCTTCCTCTACACCGTGGCCGGGAAGGGCTGCTTTGTGGCGGAGAAGAATCTGGACCTGATCCGGGAGCAGCAGCTCAAGGAGCTGGAAAACCACCTGACCGCCGCCGCGGGACTGGCGAAGAGCTGTTCCGTGACGGTGGAGGAACTGATCGACATGCTGCGCGTCCTGTTAGAGGAGGAGAACGTATGAACGCCATTGAACTGAACCATATCTGCAAGTCCTTTGGAGAATTTGCCATCCAGGATTTGAGCCTCACGGTGCCCAGCGGCACCATCTGCGGCCTGGTGGGGGAGAACGGCGCGGGCAAATCCACCACCATCCGCCTGCTGATGAACGCCCTCCGCCCCGACGGCGGGACTGCCAGGGTTTTGGGGGTGGATGTGTCCTCCCCGGAGTTCCGGGCCGTGAAGGAGGATGTGGGCGTCGTTTTGGACGAGGCGTATTACCCGGAAACTCTCACCGCCGTCCAGGTGGGGAAGGTGATGGCGGGGACCTACAAGCACTGGGACCAGGGGACCTACGACGGCTACCTCCGCCGCTTCGACCTGCCGGGGAAGAAGCCCTTCAAGGACTTTTCCCGGGGCATGAAGATGAAGCTGTCCATCGCCGTGGCCCTGAGCCACCAGCCAAAGCTGCTGATTCTGGACGAGGCGACCTCCGGCCTGGACCCCATCGTCCGGGACGAGGTGCTGGAGATTTTCAACGAGTTCACCCGGGAGGAGGACCACTCCATTTTGATTTCCTCCCATATCCTCAGCGATTTGGAGAAGCTCTGTGATTACATTGCCTTCCTGCACAGGGGACAGCTCCTCTTTTGCGACGAGAAGGACCAGCTTCTGGAGACCTACGGCGTCTTTGCCGGGACGGCGGAGCAGCTGGAAAGCCTCCGGGAGGAGGCCGTCCTGGGCCGGGAGGCCAGCGGCTACGGCGGGGTCCGGGCCCTGGTCCGGCGGGAGGAGGTCCCGGCGGGCCTGGAGCTGGAGCGGGCGACGGTGGAGGATATCATCCTCTTTATGGTGAAAGGAGCGAAATGATGAAAGCGCTGGTGCAGAAGGATTTCTATGTGATCTGGAAGCAGATGAGAATGCTTGTCCTGGTGTTGGCGCTGCTGTCCATGGTGAACAGTGCGTTCAATACGGTGTTCCTGGTGGTCTGGTGCTCCATGCTGCCCTATACGGCCATGGCCTATGACGAGCGGAGCCATTGGAATCAGCTGGCGGCCATGATGCCCTATTCCAAGCGGGATATCGTGCTGAGCAAGTACGTGCTGGGCTGGCTCTGCATGGCGGCGTCGGGGGTGTTCTGCCTGGCGGTGCAGGCGGCGGCGGGGATTGTTTCGGGAAGCGCTCCCAGTGTTCCCACCCTGCTGGCGAGCCTTTGCTTGGGAATCATCACCCTGGATATCACCTTACCGGCGGTGCTGCACTTCGGCGTGGAGAGGGGAAGGATGATTTTCATGGTGGTGATCTTCGGCGTGGCGATCTCCATAGGGATTCTTGTGGACATGGTGGATGAACTCCCCAGCCTGCCCGTTCCCCTGGTGGTGCTGCTTCCCCTAGGGGCGGCGGCGGGAACGGCGCTTTCCATCCCGCTGTCCATGAAGCTCTACAAGGAGAATTGAAAGGAGAGGTACGCAATGCCCCATGTACCAAATAATCTGCTGCTGCTTCTGCTGCTTTTGCCGCTTGCGGACCGGCTGTGGAAGATGTGGAAGGACCACCATTAAGGAGAGATGACATGAAAAATACCAAGCGCTGCCCCGTCTGCGGCTCCACGGACGTCATTCGGGTCCCGGACGACGCCCACCGCTACCTCTCCAACGGCATCTTCCTCACCCGGGCGCTGATGGTGAAGCGGATTCCCGTGGCCCGCTATGTCTGCCATGACTGCGGATACCTGGAAAACTGGGTGGAGAACCAGCACGAACGGGACAAGATCAAGCGGGCCTGGGGATAACCGGCGGGCCCTCCGCCATAAGGCGGAGGGCCCGTCAGGCTGTCGAAAAAGTATTTTCGCCAGCCTGAGCAAGTTTTCAGAACCCGCGGAAAGTTCTGAAAACTTATGATCTGATATGCTCCCTATCGAGTAGGGATGTCCGCCCTTTCGGGTCATGGGACGCTTGTAGGCTTGAACAATACCCGGCCATTCTGGAATACCTTTTTGCAGATATGCGGGGTCTTGCAGGCGGCGTCCGCCACCACTGTTTCCACCTCTGGAAATGATTGAATCAATTTGCCGTAAACATCGTCAAATGCCACGCTCTCATGGACATTTCCAGGGGTGACCACTGCTTCCAACACGTAACCGTTCTTGTCACAAGCAGTATGGGCCTCATAGGCGAAGCACCGCTTATGCTCCCCTTTGTGGAATACCCCACACTCCGGATCTTTTGAGGTTTTGTCCCTTTTCCTCCCTCCGATTTCGGGCGGTTCATCCCCATCATCCAGTGGCTTTTTTCCTTGAGCCTCCCGGTCCGCACTCACCTCCGCCAGCAGTTCCTCCTGGTATCGTTTTGCCGCTGCCGGTACTTCATGCTTCATTTTTTTCAGGTTTGCGCTTGCTTTGATGTGTGCCCCATCTATAAATACCGCCGCCGGCGTCAGCGCTCCCGCCGTTCCCGCCTCTTCCAATATCCACTGAAACACTGCCTCTATCGTTTCCGGGGTAAATCAGTGCCGGAAGTTGTAGCTCACCGTGGAAAAATGGGGCAGTTCCTCACTCAGCGTGTACCTCAGAAACCACCGGTGGCTATATCTGTCTCCGCTCTGCGCAGCGTTCTCCGCAGAGATGCGTTTCCGTCCAGATGCTGCAGCAATACGATTTTGAACAGCACCACTGGGTCAATGCTTCGTCGCCCCTCCTCCTCGCTGTACAACGGCTCCACGATTTCGTGCAGTTTCTCGAAATCTACTGCTGCATCCACCTGCCGCAATAGATGTCCGGGTGGCACCAGGCTTTCTGTGTCCACCATTTCTATTACCCCTCGCTCCAACATATCCCTCACCCCTTATTCCCTGTTTTATCATTTTTACACGAAAAAGTCTGCCTTGTGGCAGACTTTTTCGACAGGCCTAATCCACGGCTCCTTTTTGGTTCGCTCAGAAGGATTCAATAACCGCTTCGGTCGGTTCTTCCTATTTCATGGAAATCGAGGCCGCAAGTCTCGGTTCTCCCGCCTCTCCGCGGTTCCGCCCGGAACACACCCGGCAAGCCTCCAGCAGACCGTCCCTGGTCTGGAGAACAACGCCCGGGCCGCCGTCCGCTGTTTGGCTGATATTCACAAGCCGCGCCCGTTCCTCTGCGTTCTCCACGTTCTCAATGGCGGGCCAAATCCCCTCCGCTGTGCGCTCAAAGACAATCTCAGCTTTCCGAAGGGCCGTCGCGCATTCGGCCCGGTAGATCTCGGCGTCTCCCTAAAATATTCATCTTTTTCGGTTTTTGCGTCTTCAACCCGCTTTTCCGCCGCCTTTACGTCGTCATAAGCTTCTAGGACCGGCAGATGGTAATCTGCTGTTGGATCAAGTTCCTCTTAAAAACGACGAGGACCGGCATAAGATTTATGTGGCCCTGACCCGGGCGAAGGAGGACCTCTATATTCACTGAAACACGGACATGTTTGATTCCTATCAGATTTCGCCGCGTATTCCCCGCCGGAGGAACTTACCCTTCAATTAACCCATAAAGATGTGGTGCTCGATTTCTTCAAGGGCGAAAAAGCTCAAATCCTGAGCCTCGCAGCGGAAGCCCGCTGGAGATCGGCCCGGACCATATTTCACATGGCCTTTGCTTTCCGGCGGCTGCCTTTGGGGCTCTTCGCGTCATGCTGTATCAGGCCCGCCCGGCCGCCGCGTTTTTAATTATCCCAGTCGATATGCTCGAAGCCGGTGGCGGGGACGATGCCGTGCTCGGGGAACTCCGCGCCCTCCAGCACGAAGGTGTAGCGGATGTGGTCCCGGACGTTCAGCAGCACCGCCAAGGGCACCTCGGAGGCGTTGAAGTCCAGGTAGCCCAAGCTGTTTTCCATGCGGACATAGTAGTGCGTATTGCCGCCGATAACCGCGCTGCGGATTTCCGCCACGACGCCCTCCTGCTCCTGGGTATTCCCGGCGGCGGGCTTCTGCTCTCCCGCGACGATGAGGCCCCGGTGGGCCAGGGTCTGGCGGTAGTTGGTCTCGCATTCGCCCACCGTCGAGCCGGTAGAGACAATGTCATACTGCTGGACGTTGACCATGGCGAACATCTTGACCAGCCCATCCTCCCCCTTCAGGGCCATGAAGTAAGTGGGCTGGCTTGCGATGTTCAAAAGCAGGGGGAACGTGGCCCGGTAGCGCATCTGCTGGACCTGGCTCTGGGCGGACTCCTGGGCGGAGATTTCCGTGGCCCCGGCGCAGGGATAGAACTTGGTGGCCTTGGTCCGCTGGTTTGTGAGGATGAAGCCGATGTTGGACTGGTCCGAGGTGACGGAGGTGACGCCGGTGTACATGAATACGTCGTCGTCTATGGCAATATAGTTCCAGCCGTCGGTGGTAACCGTCACGTCCCGCTGGCCGAAGATGGAGTTCAGGAAGCCGTTGTGATACATGCCGTAGTAATCGTACTGCTGCATGATGATATCATAAGAGTAGAGGCGGTCCACCCAGTTGGGGACCTGCTCGTAATACTCGTGCTCCCCGGTGACGGCGTTGACCAGGACCGCGCCCTTGATGTCGACGCCGCCGAAGAGGCCGATGGTCCGCACGATCCGGGGACAGACCCAGTAGGGGGTGCCCTCCTCGTCGATCTCAAAGACCGGGCCGTCGAACATCATGGTGGGATAGTGGAAGCGCAGATGGCGGTACAGGTTCCGGCCCAGATGCTCGGCGGTGGTGTACTTCATGCCCTCCTGCAAACGGACGATTTCCGCCTCCTGACTCACCATGTCGATGATGATATAGGCGGGGAGGCCGTCGCCCCGGTTGGTGAACCACTTGATGAGGTCCCCGTACCGCAGGGAGGTCACCCGCACGGGGCGGCCCTGGTAATTGATCTGGGTATAGTCCGTCAGTATTTCAAACTGGGACACCATGTCCGCCAGCTCGCCCAGCTTCCGGTTGCCCAGGCGGGCGGCGGAATCGTCGTCCAGCATGGGAATCTGGTCGTAGGAAATCTCCTCTACCTCGGCGGTAAAATTGCCGGTTTCCAGGGGGAGGAGCTTGGAATAGCTGCCCGCCCGGAGGACCACCCAGCTGCTGAGGGCTCCCAGGGCCAGGGCGGCGATGAGGGCGATGACCGCCAGGAAGGGGACGGCGCACTGCTTGTGGACGAAGTGGAAATAGCCCTTGACGCTGCCGTCCCCCTGGAAGCCGGAGGTGAAGACGGCGCAGACGCAGTACACGGCGCAGAGGAGGAAGGCGAAAACGTAAAACTCCTCGGCGTGGAGGTTCAGGGCGGGCAGCTCCAGGTAGAAGTAGACCGCGCCGAACACCAGGGTCACCAGCAGGTTGGTGACGGTGCGGCTGAAGGCGCTGCCCATGGCGCGGCGCGGCTTCCGGGGCTTGCGGGGACGGGGATTGGGGTTCCCGCCCTGGAAGCTCTCGGGATTGAACCCCCCTCCGAAGGCGTTGGGACCGCCGAACTGGAATGTAAAGGGCATGGAAAAAGCCCTCCTTTCTTTTTCTCTTTTCACAGTATTTTACAGAAAAAGTGTGAACAAATCAAGTTTGCCCCATCCGGCGAAAAGTATTTTCACCGGATGGGGCAAGTTCCTTTTCTGGATGTAAACGCTCAGTCGCCGTCAGCCTCCTCGGGCTGGGACGGAGCCAGGCCCTCTACATGGGGCGTGGACGGCTGCTCGGAAACCATGGTGGTCCGTCCATTGAGGCGGCCGCCGTTTTCGATGACAAAGGAAACGGTGGTTACGTCGCCGTTGATGGTGCCGGTGCGTTCCAGCTGGATATGGTCGTGGGAAACCAAATTGCCCTCCACCTGGCCGGCGACGCGGATCACGTCGGCCTCCACGGGGCCCTTCACCTTGCCGGTGGCCGTCACGATGACATAGCCCTTCAGGTTGACCTCGCCTTCTACGGTGCCCTCGATTTGGACCACGCCCTCTCCGCTGAGCCTGCCGGTGACAATTAGGTCCTTGGCGATGACGGTGCTGCTCCGGGGCTCGGGGAGCTCGGGGATGTCGGCGCCTTCCCGCTGGTCATGATCGGTCTGGGATTCCATGGCGGGGGCGGTCTTGGGCTGTCCTCCAAAAAAAGCCATTTCATTCACCTCGTCTGCAAAAGTGAGGTTAGTATACCATAATACGCCGGGAATTACAAGCCCGAGCAGGGACAAAGTCTCTGAGAGGCTGCCAAAAAAAGAGGGCGTATTTTGGAAGGGCGGGGGAGAAGAAGGGGCGAAAGGGTCGAAACGCCGTCAGGCCCCATTCCGCCGGATCATGCGGACCCCTGCCGTCAGCATGGGCAGGGCAAAAAGAAGCAGCGCGCCGTAGCAGATAGCGCCATAGCCTTTGTCGATGAGGTCCGTCAGGCCGAAGGTGGAGACGCAGACGCCCAGGGCCGTCACGGCCCCGGTGATAAGAGACCGGGCCAGCCAGGGCCAAGAGGAACCGGACGGAGCAGGCCCGGAGGAAGCGGGCCGGTTTGGCCGGAGGGACCGGCCTCGAAAGAGGGACTGCTCCACCCGGTCCTCCAGGGCCTTGATGAACCCGGCGGCGGTCTCCACAAGCGTGCCGAAAAGGACGATTTCAAAGAGGACGTAGAGCCAGGGCATATCCAGCCGCTCAAAAATGGCGGTCACCGGCGTTTCGGAGGCCAGGACCGCCGGAAGGTCGCAGCCCATGGCCAGCAGCAGCGGCAGGGCGGGGGCGGCTCCCAGAATTCCGGCCAGAACGCCGCAGGCCACAGCCTCCCGGCGGTTTTGAAGATCCCGGAGGGTGTAGAGGATCATGGAAACGCAGATGAGGTTATAGGAGGCATAGCGCAGGCCGCTGAGGAACCATCCGGAACCGATCTCCGCCCTCCGGAGCTCGGCGGTAACCGCGTCCCCAAAGCGGAGGAAGACGGCGGCGAAAAAGAGGAGGAAGACGGCGTAGAGCACATAGGCCCAGAGGGACAGGGCTTTTTCTATGGCCTCCGTGCCGTTTAGAACCAGCAGGACCACGCCCAGTGAGAGAAGCCCCACCCCCACCCAGGAGGGCAGGCCCGTCAGGGCGCGGATCATGGCGGCGGCGGTGGCATTGACCACCCCCAGAACCAGGAGAAGCATGGCGTTGAAGCAGAGATCGTAGAGGAACCCGGCCCGGCCCAGAAGGCGCTTCATCATGGAGCCGTAATCATAGGTCCGAAAGACCCGGACAAACTCGAAGGTGACGGCGCACAGCGCGGCCCACCCCGCCGCCGCCGCTCCCAGGGCCAGCAGCCCGCCCATCAGGCCGTGGCAGCCAAAGTACCGGGCGATCTCCGCCCCGGTGCCGTAGCCGCCGCCTATCAGAACGGACTGAAAGACCAGGCCTGGGGTCAAGTATCGGGTCCACTTCCGCCGTCGTTTCATCCGCAAAGCCTCCTTGTCCTTTGCCCCATACATATGCGGCGGCGGACCGGGTATGCAGGGAAATTCGCATAGGGGACAAAGGACGGGACATAGGCTTTTCCGAAAGAGGTGAGGTCTTATGACAATCCATGTAGTAAGTCCCGGAGAGACCGTGGACTCCATTGCCGCCGGATATGGCGTGGCCCCAAAGCAGCTGGCGGCGGACAACGAGCTGCCGCCGGACTATGCCCTGGCGGTTGGGCAGACGCTGGTCGTGCGGTTTCCCCGGGCGGTTCATGTCGCGGCGGCGGGGGAGACGCTGACCTCCATCGCCGCGCAGTACGGGACCACGGTGCGGCAGCTGTGGCGGAATAACTGGGCCCTGGGCGGACAGGAAGCCCTGGCGGCGGGCCAGCTTCTGGTGGTTTCGTATTTTGGCGAAAAGCTGGGGGAGGGCGTGTTCAACGGCTACGCCTATCCCTTCATCACGCCGGAACTGCTGGCGGAGCAGCTGCCCTACCTTTCAGCGATGGCGCCTTTCACCTACGGAATCACGGCGGAGGGCGGGCTTTTGCCGCTGGATGACGAGGCTATGCTGGAGGCGGCCCGGGAACGGGGGACGAAGCCGGTGATGCACCTGTCTACGCTGACGGAGGCGGGGCAGTTTGACACGGGCCGGGCGGCGTTTATCCTGACGGATTACGAGGCCCAGGGGCGGCTGGCGGCGGAGGTGCTGCAAACGGTGCTGCGGAAGGACTTCGCAGGGCTGGATGTGGATTTTGAGTATTTGCCAGGCCAGCTGGCGGGGGCGTACGCGGCGTTTTTGGGGCGGCTGCGGCAGCTGCTGGCGGCGCAGGGGAGGTTCCTCTGGGCGGCGCTGGCTCCGAAGACGAATACCCGGCAGAGGGGATTGCTGTATGAGGGACATGACTACGCCGCCGTGTCGGCGGCGGTGGATGGGGTGCTGCTGATGACATATGGATGCCGCACTTCGTACACCGTTTTTCATATTTTTCGGATTTGCTGGGTTTTGTCAGAAAACGCCTGATATTTCCGGCATCTTCCGTGAAAGAGTGTATGAACTGCAAATCACCCCCTCTAATTTTATCTCAATGTGTATTAACTGCCGCACTCGTCGCCTCCTCCTCGATATTTCTTGCGAAGTCGAGGAGCTTTTCACGTTCCGGGGAGAACTTGAAATAGATGTGGACGCTGACGGCGTCCTCTACGGAAACATAATCCAAAAGCCTCCCCAGGGTCTCCCGGTCCAGACGGTCTATGTTGCCGTACTGCTCGAAATACGAAACGAACTCGTCATCCTGCCGCCGGGCCTCCTTGAGTTCCGCCATGGCCGTTTGCAGACGCTTGATCTGCTCCTCCTGCTCCGCGATCTCCGCATTGTACTTTTCTTTGAAGTGAAGATATTCGTCCTGGTCCAGGATTCCCTTTTCAAAGTTGTCGTACAGGCGGAACTTCGCGTTCTCCAGCCGTTTCCGCTCCCGCTCGGCGCGGTTGAGCGCAATCAGGTGCTCATTAGAGGCACAGCCGTCACTTCTGACCTGTCGGGCTGCGTCAATGACCGTTTTTGCGTCTGCCAGTTCCTGGATCTGCGTCTGTATCGCTTTCAAAATCGCCGCCTCCAGAGCCGCCTCCCGGATGGATGGACACTGGCATCTCTCGGGGGAATAGATCCGGGTCATGCACCGAAACCGGGCGACGCCGTGGGAAACGTTCCGGTTCATCCGCCCCCCGCAATGGGCGCACCTGACGAAGCCGGAGAGCAGGTAGCTGGTTTGCAGGCCCTTGCGCGCCCTGGGATGCCGGGCGTACCGTTCATGCACTGCGGCGAATACCTCGTCCGTGATGATGGCCTCGTGGGTCCCCTCGATCACCGTCCACTCGCTTTCATCTGTGGGAACCATTTTCTTTGTCCGGTACGAAGTGCTTTTGTGCTTTCCCTGTACCAGATTTCCGATGTACACCTCGTCCTTCAAGATGGAGTTCACCGTGGTCAGCGCCCAGGCGTTGCGCTTCACACCTCCGCTGGAGTGATGGTCAAAGCCCCTGCATCCCTTGCTGGTCTTGTAGACCGAGGGTGGCATGATCTCCAGGGCGTTGAGCTGTTTCACAATGCGGCTGGCAGGTGTTCCCCCGGCGTACCATTGGAAGATCATGCGGACCACCTCGGCGGCCTCCGGGTCGATCACCAGCTTGTGCCGGTCCTCGGGGCTTTTCATATAGCCGTAGGGGGCGTAGTTGCCCAGGAACTCCCCCCGCTCCCGCTTCATGGCAAAGGTGGACTTGATCTTGATGGAGAGCTGCCGGATGTAGTCGTCGTTCATGATGTTGGAGAAGGAGACAATGGCACTGCAATACCCATGGGGATCCTTCAAGCTGTCTATGTGGTTCAAGACGGAGATGACCCGGATGCCCTTCTGCGGAAAATATTCCTCCATCAGCCGCCCCAGCTCCGGGTAGTTCCGGCCCAGGCGGGAATTGTCTTTGAAGATCACACAGTTAATGATTCCCGCCTCAATGTCCCGCATCATGCGCTTATACTCCGGGCGGTCGAAGTTGCCGCCCGGGTAGCCGTCATCGGAGTAGATTTCCACAGAGGCGATCTGCTCTCCCTGGTCTTGCAGATATTTGATGTGCTGTTCGATGATCCGTTTTTGATTCTGGATACTATCGCTCTCCAATTTGTCCCCGTCCTCTTTGCTGAGGCGGACATAGACCGCTATGCGCCATTGGACGATGGAGCTGTCGCTGTTCTCTTTTTTGTTCCGCACAAAGGTCATAGATGCTCCCTTCTGCTGAAACCTCTCATATTTGCGGAACAATATCTACATTTATATTGTAGCAAATATGAGAAAACGTGTCAAATAACCGCACTTTTTGACAGGTGTGCAGAAAGGATGGAAACCAGGCAGGATTCCAGGCTTGGACCGTTGTGCGCGTAGTGGATGGTCGTCGTGACCTCTTGCGGCTGTGTCAAGTTTTTTGCCGTTTTTGCCCTTTCCTCCATGGCAGACACCTCCTGCGCAAATGTTTATGTTCCGGTCAAAGCAGATATGCTTCGCCGCTCTATGTCCCGCAAAGGAAATTGCTGGGATAACGCGCCGCAGGAAAGTTTCTTTGGACATATGAAAGATTTGATTGACTTAACAGGTGATCTCTCTTTTGACGAAGTAAAAGCGGTTATTGACGATTATATGTCATATTACAACAGCGAGAGGTATCAGTGGGATTTGGCTAAGCTTTCTCCCAACGAATATTTCTCCTTTGTCACTACCGGCATTTATCCTCTTGACCTCCCCAGCAAACCCTCGCTGCCTGAAATCCCTAAAACTCCCAATGAACTTGGCGCACACGCTTTGGAACAAGAGACAGTTTTTGATTCTTTGATTCGGTGACAAATACTTCAGATTCATTCGGCCTGCTGTCCTTTTTATTGCCTGTCCAAATATTGGGGTGTCTATTTCTTATTTTGTCCTTGACAAAGGGGACACTTTAATTTACCCGGTGTCGGATTTTCCAATATCGGATTGCCCGGTGTTGGATTTTCCAATATCGGTTTATCCAATCCCGGCGGGGTGTCGTCCGGCGGCTGGGGCTGCTCATATATGGTGTACTCAATGGCGGTCATTTTGCCTTTCTCGTCGCGTCCCTGCCGCCGCTTAATATACCCAGCTTTTTCCAGCTCCCATACAGCGGTACGGATAGCGTTGATACTTTCCCGGTTAATTTGTGACAGCCCCGCAACTGAGATCGAACAGAGCGTGGAGCAAAAACCTTTCCCGCTGCTTCTCGGTACAGAGTGCCAGCACCGCAAGAATTTCCCTGCGGGTTTCCATGCGGCACACATATTCCTCAGGCGATTCGCAGTAGGGCAAGCGGCCATCGGTGACAACTATGTATTCGTCATAGCCGCGTTCGTCCCAATGGTCTTTCCACTCACGGTAAAAGCTCCGGTCAAACTGCTTGGAAATCACCCAAAGCTCGTCAAGGGTGGTGGCATCGTCATAGGACAGATTGCGCCTATGCTTTCTGATGGTAATTCCCATCCTGCATTTTCCTTTCGTTCAGATTTTTGCTGGGGGCTGAACGAAAGGAGGTGAGCGGCACCGAGGCCGAAGTGAGCGGCCTGGAAATACAAACGCACCCGGACGGCACAAGACCATTCGGGTGCAAGTAATAACAGTATGAGCCGTCAGGAAGTGACGGTTTTCGCAAGTGTGGGTGGAGTGCGCCGTTGCGGGGAACAGGCTTTTTTTGACAAGTGAATATCAAGCTGATTTTTCCATCGTAGCCGCATGGCGGCATCCTCCTATATGCCGCCTGCTGGTCATAAAAACGGCGGCTTTGATTTCTCAAAAGCCGCCGTCTAAAGCATATAATCTGCTCTAATGGCCCCTTTGCCTCTTGCGCGATCAAACAACTCCTTTGACTGCGGCTTATTATGAACCATTTATGCGTTTTTCCTCTGATGTACGGAAAGGCCAATATATAACAGGAACCATCCAATGCAATGAGCTAAGAGAATAAAAATATCCTTTACTGCTGCTGTCCCGTTGCCTGTTGATAAGTCCATAATACCCTCGAATGTTGCCTGCGAGGGGACAAGGTAGCAAACTGCGGAAAGAAGCGGCTGACTTATTCCCACAAGAAAGCTCAAGATTGGTACAGCCATAAATAGCAACATAACGATTTTGATATAAACCACGCCGACCATCAGCCCATTGGAAGCTCTGCCAATGAATAAGCCTATCAATGCTGCCACAAATGCGGAAAGCACAATAAGCACCAGCATGAGCGCCGCATTTTGCAGAGAAAGCCGGAAGCAGATACAAACCGTAATAATGGAGGATAAGCACCCGCAGATAAATCCAACAAAGAGCTTTTGCATGATATATTGGCTACGGGTCATTGGCAAAATCTCGTTGATAAACGCAACGCCGTCCTCCTTTTCAGAAATCATGTTCATTGCGTTAAAGGTGCATCCCATAAACATAGCGACAATCAATGTAACAGCAATGAACATATCTTGAAATCCAGCCATCACATTGGGGCGCTCTAAAACGTGAACCTTTGTCTGTCCTGCGGCATTTCGCTGTTCATATAGGTCAGGGAGCGTGTCAGCGGTTTGGCGAAATATATCCAACTCGTCGCCGGAAAGAATTGTTTTGATGCTGCTTCCATCAGCCTCCACACCGATTAGATTGGTAGACGGCTCTTTGATTGCGTCCGTCAGTTCTTCCATCGTCGGATAAGCTGTCACCGGGCCATAGCGTTCCAGCCATGTAACGGTTTGTGTCGGCAAATCGCCTTTCAGAACCCCAAAATGCATCTCGCCCAACGTAGAAAAGTCGATTGCACCGACAAAGTTCAAAGCTACCGCAACGACAATGGGTAAAAGAAAGGTCATCAGGCAAAACTTGTCATGCAACACGCTTTTCAGTTGGTAGCGTAAACCTTTCATATTCAGCCCTCCCTTCCCATTTCTCTGCGGAACACACGCTGTACGCCTGCGAATAATACCACGATTGCAGCCAGACACCCCAAATAATAGGCAAGGCTATTCGAGGGATTTCCAAAGTAAGCGTTTTTCAGGCCCATATAAATATGATAAAATGGATGAAAGTAAATCCAATCTAACTTAAATTCCAATTCCTCCAATACTTCCTCAATACTGCGTATCTGCTCTTTCGGATAGAACGAAGAAAAATATTTGAGATTGTCAACGGCGCTCAAATTGGCATACAGATAGGGAAACTCAAATAAGACGCCGATCTTTTGAAAAAACTCCTGCGTGTGTGCCGCAGAAATATCCTGCCCGAACAGCGACACCTTGCCGCCGTGTCCTTTCAAAATCCCGGTCAGTATTTTTTGGGTCGTTGATTTCCCGGAGCCATTCGGCCCCAGGAAGCCAAAGATTTCCCCATCTTCCACAGTGAAGTCCAGGCCGTGCAGCGCCTGTTTGTCTTTGCCGTAGGAGAACGTCAAATCCTTTACTTCAATCATTCATCATCACCCCATTTCCCGTGCTGCTCCTTTTTCTTCTCCTGCTCCCGCTTGCTCCACCACTTCATAAACTTGACCTTGAAAGGGATGGAGACGATCAGCACCACCACAATTACCAGCCACCAGTACCACGCTAAACCTAAAAACATAAGAAAACCCTCCTTATTTGAGATAAGGAGAGTTTAGATGGGCGGTGTGAAATTGGTGTGAGGTCTCTGTGAAATCCGTGTGAAATTATTCGGCAGCGGGGATAGAAAAATAAAACTCCACGCTATCGGAACAGTTTTTTACGCCGAAGTCCAGTTCCTGCATGGACAGAACTTGTGCGACGATGGCAAGCCCCAGCCCGGAACCGCTGTATTTGGAATTGCTGTCCCGGTAGAATTTCGTCCAGATTTTTGACAAGTTCTCCTGTGGAATTGTGGGGCCTTGATTGTAGATGGAAAAATGTAATGCGCCCTGTTGTTCCCGCAGGGATAGTTTTAAGACACCTCCCGGCTGGACATTTTTCTTTGCGTTGACGATCAAGTTATCTAAAACTTGTTCCATGCGGGCCTTATCCGTATCAATATATACCTTGTGTTCGGGTAGTTCATATTGCAATGTAAAATTGGCGTCCGGCACGTCGATCAACAGCCGCCCGGCAACAGTTTCAAGAAATTCCACAAAATCAAATCGTTCCGGGACAAGCTGGGTAGCGCCAGTTTCCAACGCGGATAAATCTAATAGCGTTGTGATTAGCCCACTCATTCGTTCCGTTTCGGTGATGATGATTTCCGAATACTTCTGTTTTTTTGCCTCGTCGGTTTCGTCCTGCAATCCCTCGGCATAGGCGCGGATCACGCCCAGCGGAGTTTTCATTTCATGGGAAAGCTGGTCTACCAACTCTTTGCGCTCGGCCAGCAGCCGCCGCTCCTGCTCCACATCTTTTTCAAGCCGTGTATTTGCCACTTCCAGTCTGGCAAGGGCCTGTTGAAGATTATCAGCCATCGTATTGAGGCTTACGGCTAATTCTCCAAATTCGTCATTGGTCATAATGGCACATGGAGCGGAAAAGTCCAGTTTTGCCATCTTCCGGGCCGTTTGATTGAGTTTTGAAATGGGTTTTGAAATAAAGTGCCCCATTAAAAAATCGACAACAAGGACAATGACAATGACAAAAGCGAACCAAAGGGCAAGTGAAATATCAGGCTCAATTTCCAACTTGGTCGAAAGGATGTATGAAAGGATAAGCAGAATACCAGCTAACTTAGAAACCATCAATATCTTTTTACGGACGGTACGGAACGTAAAATTATCCTTTATTTTCATACTGTTACCTCGAATTTATAGCCGGAGCGAATGAGAGTGACAATGTGTTTTCCCTCGTCGCCTAATTTCTGCCGCAGGGTTTTGATATGAGTGTCTACCGTCCGGGTAGTTCCCTCAAAGTCATAGCCCCAAATCCTGTTCAGCAGTTGGTCACGGGTGAAAATCTGTCCGGGATTTACCATGAAGAAATACAACAGTTCGTATTCCTTATGGGTGAGCGTGATTTCCTGCCCGTCTATAAATACTTTGTGAGAGGACGGCACTACTGTTATTTTCCCGAAGCTCAATGCGTCCAACGGAACGGAGGAAGAACGGCGAAGCAGGGCGTTTGCCTTTGCAAGCAGCACCTTGGGGCTGAAAGGTTTTGTCATGTAGTCATCGACTCCATACTCATAGCCTTTTAATTTATCGTCCTCGCCGCCCTTGGCGGTCAGCATGATAATAGGCATATTACTCATTTCCCGCGCCATTTTGCAGACGGAAAAGCCGTCCAGGTGGGGCATCATCACATCCAGAATCATCAGCTCCATAGGATGATTCTTCAGCATGACAAGGGCATCTATGCCATCTCCAGCGGTAAAACAGGTATGTCCGCCTTTTCTCATATAGTCCACAATAATGTCCTGCATAGCCTTTTCATCTTCGACGATCAGAATGTTTGCCAAAGAAATCACCCCTTTTTCTACCAAACATTATAATTCTATTCTTACAAGAACACAAGCGATAAAACTGCGATGATAAGAAGACGTAACTATGTGCCGCCACATATAGCAAAGCGACCAGACGGACTTTTCCCACTGGTCGCTTTAGCAATTAACAGTAAATCAGTTCCGAAAAAATGTTTTCCTCAACTCTGGCCTTGCAGTTATTCATTAGCCCCAACCACGTTATCTGGTCACGCGCTTTCAATTCCTCTGTTACACCAGCAGCTTTCATAAATTGGGGCAGGAGCGTGTCCATGCGTTGCTCTGCCATCCGCTCGACACCCTTTAGGTGATCGGCCAGCTTGCCGCTGTTTACCAGCACCATCCATAACTTGGGTCGATGCTCCCGGAGATAGTCACGTCGAAGATCACCATACTTGCCATAGAATACATCCTGTTCCGGTCCCTCGTCAAGTATCAGATCGGGAATGTAGTAGTCTCCCACTCTCGTATACGTTAATTCTATCATAATGAACCTCCTTGTGTTCAAGTCCTATTGTCCTATTTTTTCCACGAAAAGTCCAGTTGATCGTGTCCCTGTTCGTGAATTTTGTTGGGCAACTGAACTCGTCACAAGATATTATGGCATATCGCGGCCGCTCATTTGAAAATTAGTCGAGTACGAGCCGGATTTGCCCTTGGTTTGACCGTGGGTTTTCGTATCGATTGTGGCTTTCCCAAGGGCCTCGGAGATGTAATAGGGTAAGGGCAGCCGCGCCTTACCGAGTTGCGCCCGGCAGGTTTCGGCTCCCTCCCCTCCGAACCGCACGTACCCCTCTCGGAGTATACGGCTCTCCATCTAACGATGGGCATCAGCAGTTATGGCAATCGAAATAGCAATTTTGGCATAAAGCCAGAGTTTTTCTCCGAATTTCCAGCATCTTGAGCTCGTAAATGTCTTTGCCCTTGAGCTTTTTCAGTTTCTTCACATGATGAATCAGGATGCTGTTCGTTTTCAGACCACAGATTTCACAGGTTCCCGCTTTGAGCCGATTAGCAAGGCTGTTGCTCCACTGGCGTTTCCTATACTCTGGGAGAATGTCTGCATAAACGGGCGCGGCTTGCTCGTTCATCTGGAATCCGTCATGATAGAACTCGCAGCGTTTGGGCCCTGCTTTGGTCATGTAATCCACGCCAAAGTGTCCATTTCGGACATACTTTTCTTTGATTTTGCTGACTTTAGCGCGATACTTCATGCCAAAGGTTTTTAGCATACTGTATTCCATGATATACAGGAATTTGTTCAGTGTGGAAACGTTCAGCGCTAACCTGTAATATTGATACAGCCCGCTGATTTCGGAGTTGAATTTTCTCAGAATATCAATGTCCTCCCGGTTTACAAGAGAACGCCGCGGCATGGCTCTCCACTGCTCTTTGCCATGCTGGTCATGCGTAATGATGAAGGCTTTGTATTCCTGAAGTTTGGACTGCCATTTTTCATGGGGCATCCGCAGATTCACCGTCCCATACCACGCTCTGCGCAATGTTCCGTTTTTGCTGCGCTTGGTGTCTTTGCTCCGGCTGACGAAAATGTCGTAGCCGAGGTAGCGCACTCGTTGGCTGGAATGGGTCACCTTTGTTTTTTCCATGGACAGCGTCAGTTTCAGGTGGTCTTTCAGAAAATTCGCAATTTGCTCTTTGAGGCTTACCGCCTCCTGCCTTGAGCCAATGACCCCAACAAGAAAATCATCTGCATATCGGTTGTACTGAATGGACTTGAAATTAGGGTCAAAGGGGTCGTGGCCGTTGGTCTGAAACATGATTTTCCGGCAGGATTTCATCGTCTGCAAAGCCTGCTCCGATTCATCCAAACGGCCCATATCCCGCAGTTCTTTATAGCGTTTCATCCAGTACAGGTACTTTCTGTGTATTTTCTCGTACTCCTTGCTGGGTTTTCGGTAACTCTCCTTCCTTTGGAATTCCAGCATCTTCCGTGCGATGAATTGGTCTAACTCGCTCATATAGATATTGGCGAGAATGGGGCTCATACCAGACCCTTGAGGTGTTCCGCTATGGGTTGCGTGATAAGTCCATTGCTCCATATAGCCCGCTTTCAGGAACTTCCACATCAGGGCGAGAAAGGCTTCGTCCTCAATGCGTTTGCGCAGCAGGTCGATGAGAACATGGTGGTCGAAATTATCAAAGCAGCCCTGGATGTCTCCCTCGATAATCCACTTTGTGCCACAAAAGGTCAGTTGAATTTCCTTTAACGCTGTGTGGCAGCTGCGGTGAGGTCGGAATCCGTGAGAGTATTTGGAAAATGCCGGTTCATAGATGGCTTCAAGCAGCATACGCACGACTTCTTCCACCAGCCTGTCATTTGCGGAGGGGATGCCCAGCGGACGCTTTTTGCCGTTTTTCTTCCTGATATACGTCCGGCGGGCAGGCTTCGGCTGGTAGCTGCGGTGGTAGTGTCAAGATTATTTCGCAAATTAGTATGCAGACTCTGGGTGGAATGAAGTCAGCCGGCAATAGAGGTGTCCTCCAGAGCAGCTTCCAGGTGCCTCATATTCATGTACTTCTTGTTGCCCC
>NZ_CATMPS010000030.1:0-32743 GCF_950073225.1 uncultured Oscillibacter sp. | reverse complement strand
CCTTCGACCGGGCTGGGACTGGAAAAGCGAGGAATTCATCCCCCAATATGGCCCTTTATTGGTCGTTTCCTTTACCTTTGTCTGTTTGCCTGGCTTTTACCGGCTTTAATCAGTGCTTCCCTAAGTTGCTTTGGAAATGCTCATATAGAAGGAGAATGGCCTGAGCAGGGGCTCAGGCCCCACAACCAAGTCCCTGCTCCTCTTGGAGCGGAAGCATTGCGGGCCTTTGAAAGGAGTAGAACCTTGCATTACCTTGCCCCCAAGGAATTTTTGGATCGTTATGCCGCCGGAGGGACGGCCAAGACGCAAAAGAGCGCCGGGAAGCTCCTGGCCCTCTCCCTGCTGGCCGGGGCCCTCATCGCCCTGGGCTGCGCCGCCACGAATACGGCGGTTCACGGCATGGAAAACGTGGGCCCTGCCCGGACCGTCTCCGGTCTCCTCTTCCCCTTCGGCCTGTGCATGGTCATCGTCACCGGGGCGGAGCTCTTCACCGGGAACAGCCTGCTGGTTCTCTCCCTGCTGGAGAGAAAATGCACCCTACCCGGCCTTTTGCGGAACTGGGCCCTGGTCTACCTGGGGAACTTCCTGGGGGCCTTTCTCGTGGCGGCGGGCTGCGTGTGGTTCGGGCAGCTGAACTACTCCGCCGGAGGGCTGGCGGTCTACACCGTCCGCCTTGCCGCCGGGAAGTGCGCCCTGCCGTTTCTAAGCGGCTTTGGGCTGGGGATTTTCTGTAATCTCCTGGTGTGCCTGGGGGTCTTGCTGGCCCTCTCCGCCCAGGACGCGGCGGGCCGCTTCATGGGAGCTTTTATCCCGGTTTGCTACTTCGTCCTCTGCGGCTTTGAGCACTGCGTGGCGAACATGTACTACATCGCCGCCGGGCTTCTGGCGGTGCGGAATCCCCAGTACCTCCAGCTGGCCCAAGAGGCCGGTGTGGACCTTTCCGCCCTGACCGTTCCCAATTTCCTCCTGGGAAACCTCCTCCCCGTCACCCTGGGAAACGTCCTGGGGGGCGCGGGACTGGCTGCGCTGCTCTGGTATGCGCATTTGAAGAAGGACTGAACAAACACCGAGCCGGGAGGCAATACCTCCCGGCTCGGTGTTTTTACTGGGCGACGGAGACGCCTCCCTGCTCCAAATCCGTCCGCGCAACCGCATTCCTGTCCTCGTCATAGCCCACGGCGACGACCCGGAGGCCGGTGGGGTACTCGCTCCAATCCACCAGGTTGGCCTCAAACAGGAAATAGAGCCGTCCGTCCTTCTCCATCCAGCCGCTGTCGCCCCGATGAATCCCGTAATTGCCGTGGGCCCGGCCGATCCGTTCCTCTCCCCGGGGGTCGTCCGGGCGCATGAAATAGACCTCCAGCCAGGCGATCTCCGGGTCGTCCACCCTGCCGAACACATAGAACCGGCCCGCCTTTTCCATCCGTACAAAGCTCCACCAGCCGCCGTGGATGGGACCCTCCGCCCCGCAGTCCACCGGCACGCCATAGAGCTCCGTCCAGCCGTAAAACGACAGGCGGACCGCGCTGAGCATGGTGACATTCTCGTTTTCCGTCAGATAGACCAGGCCGGTTTTGTAAATCTCCGGGACCCAGTCCCGGCAGACCACCGCCGTCCGGCCCGTGCCTGTCCGCTCCTCAATGTGCCAGAGGGCCTGAATAGGGAACAGGAGGCCGATGAGGAAAATCCGGTTCACCAGAAGCACCGCCGCCGCCGCGATGAGGACCCGGCGGAGGCTTCTTTTTCTCCGGGAGGACAGCCGTCCCTTTTTCTCTTTCTTCATACCGTCTCCTCCCCTCCCGGCAGGGGGATTTCCAGCCGGACAGTCTCCCCGATAGCCCGGTACTCCCAGACCACATGGGTATCCCCCGGCTCCACCGGGGTCCACCGGACGGCGTACTCCGCCCTGTAATTTCCACTGCCCCCGGCGCTGGTCCCCGTCCCGCCCCGCTCGTTCCACAGCTCACTCCGGCTGGCCAGCCCATCCGCCGCGATGCCGAAGGGCAGCCGGTCATACATACAGGCCAGCACCATGGCCGCCCGCTGTCCGTCTTTCTCCCCCACGTACACCTGGTAAATCCGCAGGATATCGTTTCCAACCTCCGCCCGGATGTCCAACGCTTCCTCGGCTTCCACGTCTTTCAGACCGCCGATGGAACTGGCCGTCGACGGGCAAATTCGGGCCTCCAGACTGCTCCAGACATTGGACAGCATCCCAAACCCCAGCAGGGCCTGGATACACATCACCACGGTCAACGCTACCGCCGCCCGGCCCAGCCACAGCCAGCCCTTGCCCCGGTACTGCTTTGCCATCTCCCGGCCAATCTCCGCCGGGTCCCCCATGGCCTCCAGGCACCGCGCTTCCGCCAGTTCCGCACTCCAGCCCATCTCCAAAAGGGCCTCCATCCGATCCTCCACATGCTCCTCCAGCTCCCGGCGGACGTTCTCCCGCTCCTGGGCCGTCAGCCGCCCCAGGGGCGAGAGCACCTGGTCCAAAAACTCCTGCCGGGTCATACGGCCTCCGCGCCGCCCCGCAGCACATCGTTCACCGCCCCGGAATACCGCCTCCAGGCGGCCTCCTCCTCCCGGAGGGCCCCCTGGCCCTTCCGGGTGAGGTGGTAGTATTTCCGCTCCCGCCCCGTGGGGGCCTGCTTCCGGTAGGCCTCCACAAAGCCCTCCTGCTCCAGCCCGTGGAGCACCGGATACAGCGTCCCCTCCTTCATGTCAAAGGTGTGGTTGGACCGCCGGGCCAGCTCCACAATCATCTGATACCCATACATGTCCTCCCCCGCCAGCAATGAAAGCGCCAGCAGCCGGGTATGCTCAATGGCCTGTTTCTTCATCGCGTCCGCCTCCTGATACCTAGAATTTCTATGCTTATTATACATAGTATTTCTAGGTATGTCAAGAGAAAAAACCGCAGGGCGGACCGGCTGGTTAAAATTCGCAAGCGCCCCTCCCGGAAAAAAAGCTGTCCAACTCCCAAAATTTATGCTATAATCTCCCCATGAATGAGATTGCTTTGACCTTATCCCAGCTCCCCCCTCCCCTGTTGGCGTGGTATCGAGCCAACGCCCGGGACCTTCCCTGGCGGAAAACCCGGGACCCCTACCGCATCTGGGTCTCGGAAATCATGCTTCAGCAAACCCGGGTAGCGGCGGTGCTGGGCTACTACGCCCGGTTTCTGGAGGCCTTCCCCACGGTGGAGGCCCTGGCCTCCGCGCCGGAGGAACACCTGATGAAGCTCTGGGAGGGCCTGGGCTACTACAGCCGGGCCCGGAACCTTCAAAAGGCCGCCAAGCTGGCGGTGGACCGGGGGGGCTTCCCCGATACCTATGAAGAACTCCTGACCCTCCCCGGTATCGGGGACTACACCGCCGCCGCCATTGCCTCCGCCGCCTTTGCCCGGCGGGAAGCGGCGGTGGACGGCAACGTCCTCCGGGTTGTCACCCGCCTGACGGATGACCACAGCGACGTTGCCCTCCCCCAGACGAAAAAAGCCATCCGCTCCCAGGTCCAGAATATTTTCCCGGAAGCCGAGGCGGACGCGCGGATTTTCAACCAGTCCCTCATGGAGCTGGGGGCCACGGTCTGCGTGCCGAACGGCCCGCCGAAATGCCTTCTCTGCCCCGTCCGGGACCTCTGCCTGGGCCGGGCCCGGGGCACGGCGGAAAGCCTGCCGGTAAAGGCCCCGAAAAAGTCCCGCCGGGTGGAGGACAAGACGGTGTTCCTCCTCCTCCGGGAGGGCCGCGCGGCCCTGCGGAAGCGCCCGGCCTCCGGATTGCTGGCGGGGCTGTGGGAGTTTCCCAACGTGGAAAGCGCCCTGGACGAGCCCGCCGCCGCGGTCGCGGTCCGGGCCTGGGGCCTGGAGCCGCTCGCCTGGAAACGCCGCCTGACGGCAAAGCACATTTTCAGCCACGTAGAATGGCACATGACCGGCTACGCCCTGGAGGTTTCCGGGGACGGGCCGGAGGATTTCACCTGGGTGGATACCCTGGAGCGTCACGCCGTCCCCTCGGCCTTCTCCCGCTTCACGGAGGAGGTCCGGCGGGAACTGGAGGAATAGGAGGAACCGTATGCCATTCTGGAAACAGAGCGAGGACCCCTGGGACCAAAAACCGGACAAGCCCCGCCGGGAGCCCAAGGAGCCGCAAGCAAATCCCCTTGACAGCCTGAAGGCCTGGAACGAGGAGCGCAAGGCCAAGGCAAAGGAAAAAGAAGAGGCCAGGCGCCTCCCGCCGGAGCCCTGCCCCTGGTGCGGGAAAGAGATGGAGCAGGGCTTTCTCACAGGCGGGCGGGACAGCGTCCGCTGGTACCCCGGCGTCCACAAGTTTGATCCCCTCCGGGCCCTGGACGGAAACGCCCTGGACCTGCTGGACGAGGGTGACCCCTGGGGCGTTTACAAGACCGTCTGGCTCTGCCGGGACTGCAAAAAAGCGGTTTTCAACATGCCGGACCCGCCGGAGGACTACAGCCCCTTCGCCGCCCCGGCGGAAACGGAAGAAACGAAAGAGGAGGAAGAGAGCGAGGAATAATCTGCCGAATTCCATCGCTTTTTGTATATTTATGGCACAATTATACTTTAAGTATGGGGCCATGGGCTCCAGCAAGTCCGCCAACGCCCTGATGGCCCGCTTCAACTACGAGGAGCGGGGCCAGAAGGCCCTGATGGTCAAGCCCCGGCTGGACGCCCGGGACGGGGAGCACATGGTCTATTCCCGCATTGGGCTGAAATACCCCTGCGTGTACTTTGACGAGATGCAGGAGATGACCGCCATGGAGCTCCAGCAAAACGCCTGCATCATTGTGGACGAAGCCCAGTTCCTCACCAAGGAAGAGGTCATGTACCTGGTGGATCTGGTGGACCGGCTGGACATCCCCGTCCTGTGCTACGGCCTCCGGGCGGACTTCAAGGGGGACCTGTTCCCCGGCAGCTATCAGCTCCTGGTCATGGCGGACAAAATCGAGGAGGTCAAGACCATCTGCTGGTGCGGCAAAAAAGCCACCTTCAACGCCCGCTTTGACGAAAACGGCAAGGTCCTCAAGGAGGGGGAGCAGGTGGTCCTGGGGGCCAACGACAAATACATCGGCCTCTGCCGCCGCCATTGGATGGAGGGGAATTTGGGACCGGACTTTGACGTGGAGGCCCTATGACCTGCGCCCTCTGTCCCCGGGCCTGCCGGGCAGAGCGGACCCCGGACCGCCCCGGCGGCGTATGTGGCATGCCGTCGGAGCCTGTGGTGGCCCGGGCGATGCTCCACCAGTGGGAGGAGCCCTGCCTCGTCGGGGAGCACGGGGCGGGAGCCGTTTTTTTCTCCGGCTGCAATCTCCGCTGCGCTTACTGCCAGAATAAGCCCATCTCCCAGGGCGGCGTGGGGAAGCCCGTTTCCGTCTCCCGCCTCCGGGAAATCTTCCGGGAGCTCATCGCCGGAGGGGCGGCCTGCCTGGACCTGGTGACCCCCACCCACTTCGCCCCCGCCATTATAGAGGCCCTGGGGGACGGGCCCTGGCCCGTCCCGGTGGTGTGGAACTGCGGGGGCTATGAAAGCGTCCCCACCCTGCGGTCCCTGGCGGGAAAGGTCCAGATCTACCTGCCGGACCTGAAATACGCCCTCCCCGGCCCCGCCGGGAAATACTCCGCCGCCCCGGACTATTTTGACCGCGCCGCCCCGGCCATTTTGGAGATGTTCCGCCAGACGGGGCCTTACCGCATGGAAAACGGCGCGCTCAAATCCGGCGTGCTGATCCGCCACCTGCTGCTCCCTGGGGAGCTGGAGAATACCCGCCGTTGCATCGACTGGGTGTCGGAAGCCTTCCGCCCCGGGGAGGTGCTGTTCTCCCTCATGAGCCAGTACACCCCCCAGCCCGGGGCCTCCGGGAATCTCAGCCGCCATGTGACGAGGGCGGAGTACCGGGCGGCGGCGGAATACATGGAAAACTGCGGCATCGCGGACGGCTACACCCAGGAGCGCACCTCCGCCAGGGAGGAGTACACCCCGGATTTTGACCTGTCGGGAATATAAAACAAAAAGTCCCGTGAGCAATGCTCACGGGACTTTTATGTATCCCTTATGAATTACTCCTCGGGGACGATGGCGCCGTTGGGGCAGGTGTCGCTGCAAGAACCGCAGTCCAGGCAGGCGGCAGCGTCGATGACGTAGGAATCATCGCCCTGGCTGATGGCGCCGGCGGGGCAGGCGTCAGAGCAGGCGCCGCAGCTCACACAGGCAGAAGTGATCTTATAGGCCATGGGTTGCACCTCCATTAGAATTGTATTCCCATTGTAGCATACTCTCGAAAAAAAGCAAGAGCTTTGTGAAACCCCTGACGGAAAATTTTTACTTCCCCTGTTCACACTTTGTTTTCACAAACGTCAAAGAACGTCAAAGATTTCCTCTTGACATTTCTCCGGCAGATGGTATACTAACATCATCCAAAACATCAAAGATAGTCAAAGTCAAACGAGGAGGCGTACCCATGGGGATTTCCGATTTAATTGCCGGCTTCCTTCAAGAATGCCTGGACGAGACGGGAGACGGCGTGCTGGAGGTCCAGCGGGGCGAGCTGGCCCAGCGGTTCAACTGCGTGCCCAGCCAGATCAACTACGTCATGTCCACCCGCTTCTCCCCCGAGCGGGGCTATATCGTGGAGAGCCGCCGGGGCGGCAACGGGTATATCCGCATCACCCGGGTCCAGGTGGACCGGGAGACTCTTTTGATGCACGTCATCAACTCCCTGGGCGAGCGGGTGGACCTGCCCTCCGCCCGGGCCATCCTGGGGAACCTGGCGGAGGCCGGGGCCCTGCCGGAGGGCCTGGCCCGGACGCTGCTGGCCGCCGTGGGAGACAAGGCCCTGGGGGCCGTGCCCCGGGACCTCCGGGACCAGGTCCGGGCGGACGTTTTGAAAAACGTTCTGATTCTCCAGGTCTAGCGGGGCATACGCCGGAGCGGCCCCACCTTTCCATCTGTCACCAAAACATTTTCCGTATACAGGAGGTTTTTATTATGAAATGCGAAAATTGTGGCAAGAATGAAGTCACCTTTGTTTACCAGAGCAACGTCAACGGCCAGATTACCGAGAAACACCTGTGCGCCGAATGCGCCGAGCGGCTGGGCTACACCCAGCGCCTGGCCGCCCAGAGCCAGCGGATGATGCGGGGCCTCTTCGGCGGCGGGCTGTTCGACGACTTCTTCACCCCCGTCCCCTCCCTGCTGAGCCGGATGAACCGTATGCTGGAGGACCCCTTTGACGACTTCTTCGCCGATATGCCCGCCCTGGGCGCCCCGGCGGAGGCGAAGCAGGAAGCTCCCAAGGCCCAGGAGGCCCTGCTGGAGCAGGAGGAGCAAAACGAGATTTCCAAAAAGCGGCAGCTCAACGCCCTGCGGATGGAGATGCAAAAGGCCGTCCAGGAGGAGAACTTCGAGCGGGCGGCGGAGCTCCGAGACCAGATCCACAGCCTGGAACAGAACTGAACCACCCGACTGCACGAAAGGAAGTGTCTTGCATATGAATGAGAAAAAATTCAGCCCCGGCGCGGAGGAGTCTCTCCGCCTCAGCCAGGAGGCCGCGGGAGAGCTGGGCCACGGCTACGTGGGCACGGAGCACCTGCTTCTGGGGCTCATCCGGGAGGACCAGGGCACCGCCCACGACGTCCTCCTGGAATCCGGGCTCACCGACGACATGATCGTCCAAATCATCAAGCGCAGCGTCGGCGCGGGCCTCCCCGGCGGGAACCCCGCCCAGGGCCTGACCCCCCGGGCCCGCCGGGTGGTGGAGATTGCCGTGGAGGACGCCGTCCGGGGCGGCAGCCCCTATGTGGGCACGGAGCACCTGCTGGCGGGCCTCCTCCGGGAGGGGAACAACATGGCCGTCCGCATCCTCCGCACCGCCGGGGTGGACGCCCGGCCCCTCTACGCCGCCCTGATGCAGAAGCTGAACCAGCGGCCCCAGAGCCGCCAGCCCGCCGCCCCCCGGGACGACCGGGGCCCCTCCTCCGGCGGGGCTAGCGGGAGCGGGAAAACCCTCCGGGAGTTCACCCGGGACCTGACCGCCGACGCCCGGAACGGCAAGCTGGACCCCGTGGTGGGCCGGGACGATGAGATCCAGCGGGTCATCCAGATCCTCTCCCGCCGGACGAAGAACAATCCCTGCCTCATCGGCGAGCCCGGCGTGGGCAAAACCGCCATCGCCGAGGGCCTGGCCCGGAAAATTGCGATGGGGGACGTGCCCGAGGATTTGCTGGACAAGCGCATCCTCTCCCTGGACCTCTCCGGCATGGTGGCGGGGACCAAGTACCGGGGCGAGTTTGAAGAGCGCATCAAAAAGGCCCTGGACGAGGTGAAGAAGTCCGGGGACGTGATCCTCTTCATCGACGAGCTCCACACCATCGTGGGGGCAGGGTCTGCCGAGGGGGCCGTGGACGCGGCCAACATCATCAAGCCCGCCCTGGGCCGGGGAGAAATCCGCTGTCTCGGGGCCACCACCCTGAACGAGTACCGGAAGTATATCGAAAAGGACGCCGCCCTGGAGCGCCGCTTCCAGCCCGTCCAGGTGGGCGAGCCCAGCCAGGAGGCCAGCCTGGAGATTTTGAAGGGCCTCCGGGAGAAGTACGAGCAGCACCACAAGCTTCAGCTCACTGACGAGGCCCTGGAGGCCGCCGTCTCCCTCTCCGCCCGGTATATCTCCGACCGCTTCCTGCCCGACAAGGCCATTGACCTGATGGACGAGGCCGCGTCCAGGGTCCGCATGGAGGAGGAGGAAATTTCCCCGGAGCTGAAATCCCTGGAGGAGAAAATCGCCGCCCTGGCCAAGGACAAGGACGCCGCCATCCAGCGTCAGGACTATGAGACCGCCGCCCAGCTCCGGGACATTGAGAGCAACTACCGGGACCAGGTGGAGCAGGAGCGGGAGAAGCGGCGCTCCAGCCCCCGGCAGCACCGCCCCGTTACGGCGGAAGACATCGCCGCCGTGGTGGCGGGCTGGACGGGCATCCCCGTCACCCGCCTGACGGAGGACGAGGGCAGCCGCCTTCTTCGGATGGAGGAGATTCTCCACCAGCGGGTGGTGGGCCAGGACGAGGCCGTGAAGGCCGTGGCCCGGGCCATCCGCCGGGGCCGGGTGGGGCTGAAGGACCCCAAGCGGCCCACAGGCTCCTTCCTGTTCCTGGGCCCCACGGGCGTGGGGAAGACGGAGCTGTGCAAATCCCTGGCAGAGGCCATGTTCGGCGACGAGAGCGCCATCATCCGCATCGACATGTCGGAGTATATGGAGCGCCACACCGTCTCCCGCCTCATCGGCTCCCCCCCGGGCTATGTGGGCCACGAGGAGGGCGGCCAGCTCACCGAGCGGGTCCGGCGCAAGCCCTATTCCGTGGTCCTCTTCGACGAGATTGAAAAGGCCCACGAGGACGTGTGGAACATCCTCCTCCAGATCCTGGACGACGGACGGATTACGGACTCCCAGGGCCGGACGGTGGACTTCAAAAACACGGTCATCGTCATGACCAGCAACATCGGGGCCAAGAGCCTCACCACCGCCGGGACCCGCCTGGGCTTCAACTCCGGCGAACCGGCGGCGGACGACGAGGAGAAGAAATTCCTCCAGGCCAAGGAAACCGTCATGGCGGAGCTCCGCCAGACCTTCCGGCCGGAGTTTTTGAACCGCATCGACGATATCATCGTCTTCCGGGCCCTTACCGAGGAGGACATCCACGAGGTGGCCCGCCGGATGCTGGAAACCGTGTCCGCCCGGATGGAATCCATGGGCCTGCACCTCAGCGCCTCCGACGAGGCGGTGGCGGAGCTGGTCCGGGAGGGCTACGACCCGAAATACGGCGCTCGGCCCCTGCGCCGCTGCATCCAGAGCAAGGTGGAGGACGCCGTGGCGGAGCGGATGCTGGACGGCACCCTCAAGGAGGGGGACACCGCCGCCCTCACCGTGGAGGACAGCAAGCTGCTGGTGACCAAGGAGGAAATACCCGCCTGAACAAAACCAACGGCCCCGCCGGAAGGCGGGGCCGTGTTCGCTCCTCAGTACTTTTTCACAAACCGGGAGATCAGCGCACGGCAGGTCACAATGCGGATGCAGGCGTAGAAGGCCTCCGCCTCCGCCGTGCCCTGCCCCACGGTGGTTGCGTTCTGGGCGTCCTCCTCCGTCTCCCAGAGGACGAAGTCCGTCCAGGTCTCGTCCTGCACATAGTGCTCCCAGGAGAGGAAGCCCTTGGCCTTGGAAATCACCGCGTCGTGGAGCGCCTGGGTCCGCTCCATGAACTCCTCCGGGGTCACGGTCTTTTTGAGCTTGTAGGAAAAAATCCACGCTGTTTTCGCCATACATGTTTCCTTTCCGCGTTTCGCCAAATGGTTGGATGGTACCGCCCAGACAGTCCGGTCCTAGAGGTTCCCGAGAAAATAGAAGCCCGCCAGGCCCCACAGGGCCAGATCGGCCACGCCCACCAAAACCAGCAGCACCGTCAGCACCGTCAGCGCGGGCCCGTCCTTTTTCTTGGGCTTCTCAGCCGGGACAGGCGCCGCCTGTGGGGGGGCCTCCGGTTTTGGATCTTCTTGTTTTGGTGCCTCTTGTTTTGGAGCCTCTTCTTCAGGGACCGCCTGTACGGGCTCGGTCATTTCTTCCGCCATGAAGGGTTTCCTCCTCTCTTCGCCCGCGGCGGCCCGCCGGAAGCGACAGCTTATTGCAAAAATATCCTACCACAGATTTTCTCATCCATCAAGAGGAATCGTCCAAACGCCGCCCTTGCCTTTTCCACCAAAAGCGTGTACACTGTCAGGGAACACCATTTCTCCAAAGGAGGCCCCGCCATGCCCTTCACCGCCCTCTCCGCCCTGCTGGGCCTGGCCCTGCTGGCCCTGGACCAGTGGGTCAAGCATTATATCACCCTCACCCTTCCCCTGGGGGAAACCCGTCCCCTCCTGCCGGGCTTTGTGGAGTGGAAAGCCGTCCACAACTACGGCGCGGCCTGGTCCAGCTTTTCCGGGCAGCGCTGGCTGCTGGTCGCCGCCACCGGCCTTATCGTCCTGGCGATTTTGGCCCTGCTGGTCCGCCGGGTGGTCCGGCACCCCCTGGGGACCCTGGCCTGCTGCCTTATCGTCTCCGGCGGCCTGGGGAACATTCTGGACCGGGTGCGCCTGGGCTACGTGGTGGACATGTTCCACTTCCAGTTTTACGAGAGCTATCCCGTCTTCAACGTGGCGGACATGTGCATTGTTTCCGGCTGCGTCCTGGGCCTCGTCTACTACCAGTGGTTCTACGAGAAGTACGACAAAAAGGAGAAGCCCCATGGAAACGCTGACGCTCCGTCCCACGGAACTTGACGCCGGGAAGCGGGTGGACGCCTGGCTTCCCTCCCAGGCGGAGGGCCTGACCCGTTCCGCCGCCCAGCGCCTCCTGGAGGAGGGCCGGGTCACCCTGAACGGGAAGCCTCTGGCGAAAAACTATAAGCTCGCCGGGGGAGAAACGCTGTCCGTCTCCCTGCCGGACCCGGAGCCCCTGGACGCCCTGCCCCAGGACATCCCCCTGGATGTGGTCTTCGAGGATGGGGACGTCATCGTGGTGAACAAGCCCAAGGGCCTGGTGGTCCACCCCGCCCCGGGCCATCCGGACGGCACCCTGGTCAACGCTCTGCTCCATCACTGCGGCGGCAGCCTCTCCGGTGTGGGCGGGGCCCTGCGCCCCGGCATCGTCCACCGCATCGACCGGGACACCTCCGGCCTCATCATCGCCGCCAAGAACGACTTTGCCCACCAGGCCCTGGCCGCCCAGCTCCAGGACCACAGCCTGGCCCGGACCTACGAGTGCATCGCTATGGGCGGCTTCCGGGAGGACCGGGGAACGGTGGACGCCCCCATCGGGCGGCACCCGGCGGACCGGAAGAAGATGGCGGTAATCCCCACCGGCCGCCCCGCCGTCACCCACTGGGAGGTCCTGGCCCGCTTTTCCGGCTTCACCCACCTCCGCTGCCGCCTGGAGACCGGGCGGACCCACCAGATCCGGGTCCACCTGGCTTATCTGGGCCGCCCCATCCTGGGGGACCCGGTCTATGGGAAGCCCGCTCCCGGCCTCCAGGGCCAGTGCCTCCACGCCGCGGGCCTGCGGTTCGTCCACCCCCGCACCGGAAAAACCGTGGAGCTCTCCTGCCCCCTGCCGGAGGAATTTCAAGCCCAGCTCCAAAGGCTGGCCCGGCGGCTTTGAGGGTTCTTCCGGGGGCGGTGATGAATTTTCATAAAAAACCAAAAATTTTTGAAATACGCCTTGACAAAACCGAAATCTTTTCGTATACTAGTCAATGCCGTTTGACGTGGGCGGTGACTTGGGAGCATAGCTCAGCTGGTTAGAGCATCTGCCTTACAAGCAGGGGGTCACTGGTTCGAGTCCAGTTGTTCCCACCAGATCCCCACTCTTAAGCCCCTTCCACGCAAGGTTACGGCCCGGTAGTTCAGTTGGTTAGAACGCTAGCCTGTCACGCTAGAGGTCGACGGTTCGAGCCCGTTCCGGGTCGCCACTTGCCCAGATAGCTCAGTTGGTAGAGCAGTGGACTGAAAATCCACGTGTCGCTGGTTCGATTCCGGCTCTGGGCACCACACGCGGGCACTGTGCAGTCGTTGGCGGCTTGCCGCCTTACGAATGCGGCGTGCCCCATATGCGGGCATAGCTCATCTGGTAGAGCGCCACCTTGCCAAGGTGGAGGTAGCGAGTTCGAGCCTCGTTGCCCGCTCCAGCTCAGGAATTCCCATCATAGCGGAGTTTTCGCCGCAAGGCGGAAGCGGAGCGGTGATGGGAATTCCTTCGCTTCCCCACCGGAACCGCTGCGCATCTCTTGCGGATGCTTCGCCGGGTTCCGGGGCTCCGGTTTTGCGCCGCATTGTCTCGTTCGCGGCGGGGTTCCGGAGGGCGGGAAAATTTTTTGAGTTTTTTTCAAAAAGGGGTGGACTTTTTCGGAGAGTTCGCATATAATACAGTGTAGATGGTGACATAGCCAAGTGGTAAGGCAAGGGTCTGCAAAACCCTGATTCCCCGGTTCAAATCCGGGTGTCACCTCCAAGATGAAAAGACGGGCTTTGCCCGTCTTTTTTTGCGATTATTTGGATGGCCGCCCCTAATCGGGTTTATAAAAGGGTAGCGGTCCAGACGTCAGCCGGTTGGTCTTGCGAATAAGCGAACAGCGGGGATCGCCGGGGCAGGCCTCCTTCTTTTCGAAACACGCTCCCTGCCCCATTTGAAAAAAGTACTGCCCGGGACTTTTCCCAGGCGGTACCTTTTCCTTTTGCTTTCAAATTTATCCGGTATAACCTCTCCTTGAAGAACACAGAAAATCGCATCGGCCCCTGAAATATTATTTCCGAGTTTTAAGCTCAGAAATAATAACAAGGCGAGCGAAACCTGCCGCCATTTCTGGCGGCGCATATATAATTTAAAGAGGCCATATTTGCAAAATTGATACTTGACGCTCCACAGTATATAATTGAAATATGTCATTGAGTTTTATTCTTGACCAAATTTTGACTTTCTCCCTATATGATGAAAAAGACTGGAGGTGTTCACATGGCATACAGAATTTTGATCGTGGATGATGAACCTATCCTGACCGAATTGCTTTCCACCCATTTGCAGGATCACGGCTATACGGTTTCCGCAGCCAACAGCAGCGCTGAAGCCCTGGCGAAGCTGACTGCAAAACCAAATCTCATTCTGCTGGACATCAATATGCCGGGGATGGATGGGCTGGAGCTGTGCAAGGTCATTCGGAACCATATCGTCTGCCCGATCCTGTTCCTGACGGCACGGATCACAGAGCAGGATAAGGTCAACGGCCTGCGGGCCGGAGGGGACGACTATATCACCAAGCCTTTCGGCTTGCAGGAATTGCTTGCCCGCATTGAGGCCCATCTGCGCCGGGACGAGCGGAATAACCGCCCGCCGGAGGTCGTGACCTCCCAGGGGCTGATTATCAATCTCTCTGATCGAAAAGTATTTTGGAACGAGCAGGAGCTTTCCTTTTCCAAGAGGGAATTTGACATCATCGAATTTCTGTCCTCTAACCCCAATCAGGTCTTTGACAAAGAACGCATCTATGAGGCGGTATGGGGCTATGACGCGGCGGGCGACAGCAGCGTGATTAAAGAGCATATCCGCAAAATCCGCGCGAAGCTCATGCAGGCCAGCGGAAGTGAGTACATCGAAACAGTTTGGGGGATGGGCTACCGATGGAAAAAATAAAAAGGCAGTCATTGAAACGCGCTTTTATGAAAGCTGTGGCGGTCACAATGCTGATTGTGTTCCTGTGCAGCGGCCTTGCGATTTTCGGCTGTTATCGTTTCCAAAACCATATTCTCCCCGATTCCAACGAGGTCTGGCTGACGCAGCAGACAACCGCCCCGGATGGTACGGTCACAGAGGCAAAGATGAGGTATGTCCTTGACGGCTCACCAGAGCCATTCGGCCAACTGGTAGCGGACAGCCAGGAACACAACGAGAATCAGGGACAGACGAGCTACAGGATAGAGCGTATTGAATCCAGCTACTCCATGCTTTCCCCGAAAGCGAGAACGGCCTACCGTACTTCACAGGTTTGTATGGTGTTGCTGCCGTTTCTGTTTGCTGTGATTGGAATTACTTTGTGCGCGTGGTGGTTTTATCACAAGGTGCTGGAGCCGCCGATCACTGTCCTGATGGATGCCACCGCCCATATTCAAGACCGGGATTTGAACTTTCAGATTATCTATGATGAGCAGGATGAATTGGGCCAGCTCTGTACCGCCTTTGAGAAAATGCGGCAGACCCTATATGAGAATAACCGTCAGATGTGGAGTATGCTGGAGGAACGCCGGGCGTTGCAGGCATCCGTGGCCCACGATCTGCGTAACCCCATCGCCATTATGACCGGCTATGTGGAATATTTGCAGGAGAACAGCCGGGGCGGGGCCTTGACGGAGGAAAAACTGGAAAAGGCGCTCTCCAATCTCGGTATCACCGCGGAGCGCATGGGCCGCTATACCGATACCATGCGCGACCTGGGGGCTATCGAAGAAACCGGAGTCCGCCTCAGAGAGGTGGAGCTTCCTGATTTTTTACAGCACATGGCGGATTCTCTATCCATCCTGTTTCAAAATACCCAGGTGCGTTTTTCCTGTGACCTTCATGTGCCGAAGGGAAGGGCCGTCCTTGACGGGGAGCTGTTGTACCGTGTTCTGGAAAATCTGATCTCCAATGCCCTCCGTTTTGCGGAGCGGGAAATCGGGCTGGCTTTTTGTCTGGAGCATGGAATCCTGTCGGCCACCGTGACCGACGACGGGCCGGGCTTTTCGGACAAGCTGCTGCAAAAGAAAACCGCCCTGTTCTACTCCGAGGATACCTCCGGCCAGCACCTGGGGCTGGGGCTGGCGGTGAGCCGGGTGCTGTGCCAGAAGCACGGGGGAACCATAGAGCTTTCAAACAGATCGCCCCATGGAGCCTGCGTGAAAGCCTCCATCGCGGTCAAGCAATTCGCGTTGCGGTGATGTAGATAAGGAATTGCCCTTTTGGGGAAACGGATATATTATGAGACAATGACAAATGGTAATTTATTATAGGAGGACAAAATGAAAGAAATATTGGAGTTCAATCACAAAAAGCAATGTGGTTTGTGGCTGATTCTGATTGGAATTGTACTTATCATAGCTGTTATCTTCGGCGGGAAATTCCTTGTGAATCCATTTGTGTTTCTGATAGGCTATTATGCTTGCTTTTTTAGTGTTAACGCAAACAAGAAAGTTAGAGAAAAACTCTCCCAGGGAGCTGTTTCCCCAAAGCAGATAAAGATGATCTATTATTCAATTGCCGCTTTGTTCCTTTTGATGTTTTGTATTGCCGGCCCGTTTATCCCCGGGTGGCATTGGAGGCAGATATGGTTGGGTGTACTGATGGCAACAGCCATACATTTTTTCTTGTGGTTCTTTATACACGGTTGGAGCATGGTTGTGTTGGGGATTGTATGTATCGTTATCGCAACAACAGGCTATGTATTCCCCAATATATCGGTTTCAGTTATTTGCATTGCCGATGCAGCAGTTAAATTGATATGCGGGGTATATTTGCTTTTCTTCTCAAGACCGTCAAAACTTATTCCCCATGTAACAAAGCAGCGATTGTAAAAGCATATTTTATCAGATGCCGCCAAAAAAATTGGGCGGCATTTCGCTTTTCTTGACCGAATTTTGACCTTTGCCCGTTATACTCGACCTACCAAAGCAAAGGAGGCCATATATGCGAAAACGATTGATTGCCGTTCCCCTGCTGTGCGGCGCTCTTTTTTCCCTCGCTGCCTGCGGGAACTATGCCATTCCAGACAGTACGCCCCCGCCGTCACAGGCTGTCGCCGCAAATCCGTTTGAGGAGGCGGAGGAGGATGCCGGATTTTTGGCAATGCTCACCCACGAAGCCGCTTCGGCTGATTTCTCCGAGAGCGGGGAGCGTCTGCCCTTCTCCTATGACGGCGGCGAGTTTCGGCTGGACTACCGATTCTCCCTCACCGGCAGGATGGATACGGTTGGATTTCTCCTGTTTCTGGACGGCCAGCCCCAGCCCTACAAGGTGAACGATACCACAGCGGAGTATGCGTATTGTCATAGCTTCCCCGCAAAGGAGGATCAGAGTTTTTCCTTCCTCTTTGAGCCTGTGACCGGCAGCACCGGCGATACGCTGGCCCTGACCGTGGTGAGCATCACGAACCCGGACTTCCAGCCGGATATGGAATCCACCTCCAGCTATGGCTGGTATCATAAGACGCTGGAATCCTGTGTTGAATTGCAGTTCAACGCGGACGCGCCCGCCGCCCATTCAAACCTTCCGCCCGTCCAGAAAATCTTTTCACAAAGCGAATTGCGGGAGGAAAAGGTCACAGCGCAGTATGTGGAAAACGAGCTTCCCAAATACGGCTGGGGCGGTGTGAGCATGGATACGCTGGACAGCGGGATCTATTATACGTTCTCCTGTGACGGCGGCCTCATTTATGACAACCTGCGGGTCTCCGCTCCCGTCACCCTGCGCTTTACCATGTGCGGCACAGCCGGAACAAGTTACAGCATCGCTTTTTTCCTGGATCACCGGCCGGTGAAACTTGACGAAAGCACCTCCTGCTCCATTACATTGAGCAAAGGCGGCGTCATAGAGCTTGAGGCCGTGATTGACCCGGATATGCTGGGGGATTTTAACACCCTTTACTGCGTCGCTGTGCCGCGGGGCGAAGGCTTCGCCCCGTTCTTTAAGAGCAATTCCATTCTATTATATAAGGATGTATCGACTTAAGCTGCAAGGAGAAATGAAAATGAAAAAAACATTCTGCGTCACATTTGTGCTGATTTTTACCCTGGCGTTGTCCGCCTGCGGCAAAACGGATGCCCCTGCCCCTGCGGTTTCGGGAAGCGATCCATCCGACACTCCCGTGGTTTCTGTTCCGACCCCTGACGGACAGCCGGGGCAGTCCCCTTCTTCCTGCACCTTCGACCCCGCCCTGTTTGGCGGCAAGCTCCGGAGCTGCGCCTATGCTGGGAACGGAACACTTTTCGTGCTGGCAGACAAGCTGTATCTCTACGACACAGGGACTTCCTCGGTGCTGGCCACCGCAGAAGCGCCCCTGCGCGACTTTGAAGCCCAGGCCATTGACGGGGGTTACGTCCTGTCCGGCATGGGCGACAGCGGCATGATGGCGTACATCTACGACAGCTCGCTCTCTCTGAAGAAGGAGATCGCGGTGAATGAGCTTTTGCAGGGAGATTTTGTTGTCAGCGAAACCGGGGGCGCAGCGGCCTCCACGGACGGGAAAAAGCTGGCCTTCGCCGCCTTGGGCGGGCTGTATCTGTATGACCTGGAAAGCGGGAGCCTGACTACCCTCCTGGACGTGGCCCAAAACGCCGGAACAGCCAGCATCAGTATTTCCATGCTGAACGGCGCTGCCTTTGCCCAGGACAACAGCCAGATCGTGTTCTTTGGCAGCGGCAGCTCAATTCCCGCGGCAGATGGCGAGGAAGACTTTTCCATCTACGGGAGCGTTGCCGTGGATGGCAGCAGTCTGAAGCTCACAAAACCGTCCGGCTATGAAATGGAAGAAATGCAGAGCAGCGTCAGCCGGTTATTTTTCCCCCAGGCCTTTACCCAGGCCGATGGGACGCTGCTTTGGGTGGACCGGGCAACAGGCAGCGCCAATACGCTTTCCTTCTCCGCCAGCGGTGAGGGCAAAGACGGCGTGTACAGCTCGGAGCAGGGGAACTATGTGGCGACCGCCGTTTTGGACGGCAGTCTGACCGTTCGCGTCTATGACGTGGCCTCCGGCGAATTGGCTGCCACCGAAGTGATTGAGAACTCCGACCCCGCATATTTCTACCGCATCCCCAGGATTTACCTATTGGATGGAGCCAAGACCGCCGTAGTTGTTCTCGGAGGCAGTATCGACGAACTTGATACGCTGGTATCTGTATTTGAATTTTAAGCCAGCATAATTTTAATGGATAAAGGAGAATCCAAACATGAAAAAGACGATTTGCTTGCTTTTAACCGCGCTCCTTACAGTGGCGTCGCTGTCTTTCGGACAAGCCAGCGCTCTGGCGGCGCCAGCCGGCCCCGTAAAGTGTGTGTTTAATTCCTCCCAGTTTGACGGAAAAATCCGGGAGTGCGCCTATGCCGGGGATGGAAGGCTTTTCGTAGCGGCGGATAAGCTGTACCTCTATGATACCGCCACAGGCTCGGTGCTGGCCAAAACGGAAACACCCCTGCGCTCCTTTGAGGTCCAGACCATTGACAAGGGCTATGTTCTCTCCGGCATGGGCGATGACGGCATGATGGCGTATATCTATGACAGCGCCCTTACGCTGACCAAGAAAATTGCGGTCAATCAGCTTTTGACGGAGGACTTCGTGGTCAGCGAAACCGGTGCAGCGGCCTCCACGGACGGAAAGAAGCTGGCAATCGCCACCCTGAAAGGGCTGTATCTGTATGATCTGGAAAAAGAAAAGCGCACCACTCTGCTTGATTTGACGAAAAAGGCCGGCACATCCAAGATTCAAATTTCCGTTGTGGATGGCGTTGCGTTTTCCCAGGACAACAGCCAGATCATGTTCTATGGCGGAGGTCAGTCCATTCCCGCCAAAAAGGGTGAGAACAGTTTTTCCATCTATGGGAGCCTTGCCTTGGACGGCAGCAATTTGAAGCTCACCAAGCCGTCCTCTTACAGCATTGAGGAAATCCAACGCAGAACCGACCGCCTGTTCTTCCCCCAGACCTTTACCCGCAATGACAGGACGCTGCTCTGGCTTGACCGGAAAACCGGAGACAAAAGCACGCTCTCCTTCGCAACCAAGAACGAGGGCCGTAACGGTGTGTACAGCTCGGAGCGGGGGAACTATGCCGCCACCGCCGTTTTGGACGGCAGCCTGACCGTTCGTGTCTATGAAGCGGCTTCCGGCAAGCTGCTTGCCACCAAAGTCATTCAAAATTCCAATAAAACATACTTCTACCGCATCCCCAGCATTTACCTTCTGGACGAGGCCAAGACCGCCGTGGTGCTTCTCGGAGGCAGCATCGGTGAAGTGGATACGCTGGTGTCTACATTTACCTTTGGTGAATAACATGGAGATTACATTTGAAAGCGTATCGAAGCAATACAAGAAAAAATATGCGCTGAAAAACTTTACCGCCACATTGAGCGAGGGCGTATACGGCCTGCTGGGTGAAAACGGGGCCGGAAAAACCACGCTTATCAATATCTTTGTGGGCATCCTGCGCGGGGACAGCGGCACGATCCGGGTGGAGGGCCGGGATGTGAAAACGCTGGGCAAAGCGTTCCTGTCCCAAATCGGCTATATGCCGCAGTATCCTATCTTCTACCGGGATTTTACCGTCAAGGATTTCCTGCTCTATATGTGTGCGCTGAAAGACATTCCCACCCATGAAGCGGAGGCCCGAGTTTCGGAGCTGCTGGCCACGGTGAACCTGACGGACGCGCGGAGCAAGAAAATCGGCGCGCTCTCCGGCGGTATGCGCCAGCGCGTCGGCATTGTGCAGGCCATGCTGTCCGACCCGAAGATTTTGATTCTGGATGAGCCTACCGCCGGTCTTGACCCCAGCGAGAGGATCCGGTTTCGGAACCTGATCTCCCGGTTTGCCCAGGGCCGGACGATCCTGCTGGCAACCCACATCGTTTCCGATGTTGAGTGCATCGCGCGGGAAATCCTGCTGCTGAAACAGGGGACGCTGCTCATGCAGGGAACGCCCGCCGCGCTGGAACGGAACATTGCGGGCAAGGTGTGGAATATAACCGCCGGGGCCGAGGACGCCGCGCTGCTGACCGATATGTACTGCGTCAGCAACATGAAACAGGAGGACGGACGGTTTACCCTCCGCATGGTTGAGGACGGATGCCCGTTCAAGACCGCACAGCCTGTCCAGCCCAACCTGGAGGATGTGTTCTTGTACTATTGCAGGGGGGAGCGCCATGGTACGCCTGATACGGTATGAATTTATCAAGCAGTTCTGCAAACGCTCCATTCTGGCGCTCTTTGTGGTGTTCAGCCTCGCCAACCTGTTCAAAATCTATGGCGAATACAAATCCTATTCCTATCTGACGGACGGGAACGGAGAGCGGAGCTGGCACACGCTTCATTGGCAGCTCTATGAGGAATACCGGGGGGAAATCACCCCGGAGAAGATCGAACGCCTGCTTGCGGTTTATCAGCCACTTGTGGAGGCCACGTCAGATATGACCGCAAGCACAGCCACCGATGACCCCAACACGATGACCGGGAACCTGTACAGCGACAGGAACCTGCTGGACAAGTATTTTGTGCAGCCTATGCAGTATTCCTATGAGTACAGCCGCCGGTCGGAGCAAGCGGCAAACAGAGCGCGGCAAAGCGCCGCGCTCTATGGGGAACGGGGAGCGGTCTACCAGCAAAGGGAGAGCGGCGCAATCTATAACCTATATGCTGGCCGCACCATCCCCGCCTTTGCCTACCGGGAAATGTGCAATTACTATCTGAACTATGATTTTTCCATTGTCCTGACCCTCCTGCTCTGCCTCTATGGGATCATCGGAACCTTTGTGAGCGAACGGGAGACGCAGATGGATATGCTGCTGCTGGTAAGTCCCAACGGCGGCAGAAAAACAGTCCTGGCGAAAATTCTCGCGGCCACCCTGTTTCTGCTTTTGACCTCGCTGTGGTTCTCTTTCCTCGACCTGATTGGCTTTGCGGCCTCCTTTCAGACCTTGGAAGGGCTGGCCCTGCCGGTGTTCGCGATTCCGAACTTTGCGGAAGTCTCTGTCAATCTCAGCATTTTTCAGTATGTCCTCCTGTCTGCTGCCCTCAAATGCGCCGGCGCATGGGTGATGGGGATGCTCTGGCTGTTGGTTTCGATGTTCTGGAAAAATGCCCTGCTCCCCTTTGTCATTGACTTTGCGCTCTGTATGGCGCTGACCGTCAGCGGAGCCGCCTGCGCCTACTCCAATTTCTTCTGGGCAAAGGTGCTGAACCCTTATTCTCTGCTGGCAAACCGTGTTCTCCTGGGCAAAACAGAGTTTGTAAACCTGGGCGGATTCCCCGTCCTGACCTGGCAGGCCGCAGCATGGTTTGCCCTGATCGCGGGCCTTGCGGCTGCTGCTATGATTTATTTTCTGTCAGCGGAAAACGGTCACCGCTGTGTTCGGAGGGCAAAATGAGTGTTTTCTCTTATGAATGGAAAAAACTGATGGTTATGCAGCGGGGCCTGCTCTATATCCTGGCCGCGCTCCTGGCCGGCACGGTTTGGCTGGCCGCGGCCGACAGGCCGCAGAACAGCGCGATGGAAGAATACCGCGAGGAATACGAGTGGTATCTGGAACGGCTGGACGGGGCCTGCACAGAGGAAAAGGCCGCTTGGCTGGAGCAGGAGGCCCAGGCTATCACGGAGGCCCGCAGTACCCGATCTCAATCCCAGGAAAACTATTACAGCGGCCAGATCACAGAGGAACAGTATGAGCGGCAGATCGCGGAGGTCAACACGGTATTGGCCCATGAGCATGGGTTTGAAGCCGCGTACCGGCAATATTTATATATCTGCGAGGACACCGGCAATCGTTACTTTCTGAAAACAAACGGCTGGGCGGGGCTGTTTTCCGCCCAAACGCTGGACTTCCCGCTGTTCCTTGTCATTTTGATTTTGGCATCTGCGGTTTTTTGCTCGGAGTATAGCTGCCAGATGGACGCGCTTTTGCGGACGGCGGCCCAGAGCCGCAAGAGCGCCGGAAGCAAAGCCGTCATGACCCTCTGCGCCGTGTTCGCTCTCTGCGGAGGGCTGGCCCTGATTCGCTTTGCTTTCTTCGGAATAAAATACGGCCTGCCCCACGGGGAGTACCCTGTTCAGAGTATCGCCAGTTTCGGGGGCAGTACAAAAAATATCTCCCTGCTGGCCGCGTATCTGATTTTGACCGTCCTGCGCTGCTTTGGCTCGGTGTATCTCGCCGCCCTGCTGCTCTTTACCTCCGTTTTGGTGAAGAAATATGCTTTGACGGTGGTGATCGGGGTGGCATCCACCTTGATACCGTACATCGGCTTGTCCAGACAGATTTGCTATCGCTTGCCGCTGCCCCTGCCGTTTCTGCTGGCAACCGGTTTCCTGGAAGGGACTTCCTCTGTGGAGGATTCGCTGACAGGAGAACCCATCGTGACTTTCTCGGAGCGCTCCCCCCAGGAGCTGCTGGCCCTGCTGGGCCTGTCCGCTGTGTGCTGCGCCCTCATGGTATGGTGGGTCCTGCGGCAAAACACAAACTGCTGGCAGTTTGGAAGAAAATTCGTCAGAGGCCGCGGGGCTGCCGCGCTCTGCCTGCTGGTGCTGCTCTCGCTGTCCGGCTGCTCTGCCGCAGAATCCGCAAATGGGATATTCAATTCATCCTCGCAAAGTGCGTCGGAAGCTTACAGCGTGACCTACGACGATCAGACGCGGAGATACACTCTTGAAAACCGGGCAGCCGGCGCCTTGACGGATTTGCCCCTCTCTCCGCTGTTCGGGGCCTTTTCGGATGGGGAATTTGTCAAAGCCGTCTATATGGATGCCCCGTATATTTACTATATGACCTCCCGTACGGAACAGTATGTGGATCGGGTCGGCAGCTACAACAGTACCGCTACCCAGGTGTCCATCGTCCGGCTTGATACAGAAACTTTTGAGGAACAGGTTATTTTCGAGAAAATAACGGACAGCGGGCGATCTCTGCTGGGAATTGATTATACCGTGGGGGATACCTGGATGTTTCTGCAATACTGCTACGGCTTTTTCCTAAACAGCGACAGCCTCTTTTTCATTACGAATGATGGGATTACGGAAGTGAGCAGGACGATCCAGCGAACGCAGGTGCTGGACATCCCCACCGGAGGGAATATAGCGTTTGATGGGCGGACGATCTACTTCATCAACGAAAATTCTCTGCTGACAGCGTATGACACCAAGACCCACAAGGCAAGACCGTTTCGGAATATGGTTGCCTCTGACTTCTGCCTGACCGGGCAGGGGCTGTACTTTATCAACCGCATGGATTCCGACCGAGTTTATCTGTGCGGCAGGGATGGCGTTGGCAGTCTGAAGGTTTCAAATGACCCGGCCCTGTCTGTTGGGTATGACGGCGAGAAAGTTACCATGATTCTAAAATCGGACGGGAAGGAGGTGGTTTTTGAGCCGTGACGGTACGGGAGCGCCAAGCATCCGTCAGAGCAAGGCGAAAAAAGCGCGGCAGAAGGCTGATGACGGCTTATCATCTTTGAGAGGAAAAGTCGAAAACGAAATCAGGCTTTAGTTGGGAAGCCAGGGACTCTATTCTTTGTTTTGCTGCACAATATTTGATAGGGGACCAATCCGACAAATTACCGGCAGACTGTACCTTAAATAGGGAGCAGCCTGCCGGTTGTCACAGTCCAGCTGTATTTTTTAACTATAGAAAATGATGCTGTTGGGTATCCCGGCGAACATGCAGCAATGCGCTCTATTTCCTGACCACATAATTAGCCGCAGACAGACGTGGAACATGTGGAAACACTGGCTTCAAAGAGTATTGGAAAGCAAATGAAACGGAGCAGAAACGCCTATAAACGATCAAAATTTGTCTAAAAACTCTTTGCGGGCCTCTGATTCCCGCGATGATCGTTCCCACTGTGGACATCTGCCGCGCTTTCGTGCTATGATGAAAAAAACAGTTTACGGAGGCAGATCGCATGCAGAAGATCATGATCGTAGAAGATGACCCGGCCATTCGGGAGGAACTGGCGCTGCTCCTGGAAAATGAGGGATATACGTCTCTGGTAATTACGGACTTTATCGATATACCCGCTCAGGCAGCGCTGGAACGCCCGGACTTAATCCTTTTGGACATCGGCCTTCCGGGCAAGGACGGCTTCTCTCTTTGTGCGGCGCTGCGGAAGGCTATTCCCGCGCCGGTGGTCTTTGTCACCAGCCGGGACGCCGGTGTGGACGAGGTGCGGGCGCTGAGCCTGGGCGGGGACGACTACATCACCAAGCCTTATAGCGTCCCCGTCCTGCTGGCCCGGATCAAGGCCGTCCTGCGCCGCACCGGAGGCGGGCCGGCGCAGGCGGATGTTCTGGAGGCTGGCGGGCTGTGCCTGAGCCTGACAAAAGGCGTTGTGTCGGCCAACGGAAACACCGCGGACCTCACCCGAAACGAGCTGCAAATATTAGCCTGCCTGATGGCTCACGCGGGACAAATTGTCTCCAGGGCCGATCTGATCGATACGCTATGGGACCATCAGATTTACATCGACGACAATACGCTCAGCGTGAATATGACCCGGCTGCGGGGGAAACTGGCGGCGCTTGGCCTGCCCGGTGCCGTCAAGACCCGGCGGGGAATGGGGTATCAGCTATGACCCTTCTGGAATTTTTGTCGGACCGGCTGGGGCGGCTTGCGCTCCAACTGATTTGTATCGGACTGGCGGCGCTGTTCCTCTTTGCCACAGGAACGCAGCCGGGGGTTCTGATTATTTTGCTGTTTGTCCTGCTGCTTATTTTCGCGGCGGCACAGATTTACGACTTTTCCCGTCAGCGTGCCTATCTTCGGGAGCTGGAATTCATTCTGGACAGTTTGGACCAAAAATATTTGTTTGCCGAGTGCGTCCCGCCTCCCCAAAACCTCTATGCCCGGCGGTTGTTCAATTTAACCCGCCGGGCGGGCCGGGCCATGACGGGGGCGGTGTCCGACGCCCAGGCATCCCAAAGGGAGTACCGGGAGTATGTGGAACGCTGGGTGCATGAAATCAAGGCCCCAATCACCGCCGCCCGGCTTATTTGCCGGGATTTGGACGGGGACACCCGCCGGAAGCTTACAGCGGAGCTTGGTCAAATCGAGGCCCATGTAGAGCGGGCATTGTTCTATGCCCGGGCGGAAAACCCGGAGCAAGACTGCCTGCTCCGGAAGACAGAGCTGGAGAAAATTGCCGCCCAGGCCATTGAAAACCACCGCTCCCTATTGATTCAAAACGGCATCCAGGTGGAGACAGAGGGGCTGGGCGGCACGGTTTATACCGATGAAAAATGGGCGGTCTTTATCCTGGGCCAACTGCTCCAAAACGCCGCCCGCTACCGGGGGGAAGCTCCGGTCATTACAATCTCGGCCCGTCCCCTCGGAAAACAGGTGCGGCTTACCGTCTTCGACAACGGCATCGGCATCCCCGCCCATGAGCTGCCCCGTGTGTTTGAGCGGGGCTTCACCGGCAGCAATGGACGCTCTCGCGGCGGCTCTACCGGCATGGGCCTGTATCTATGCAGGAAGCTGGCCGGTTTTCTGGAGCTGGGACTGGATATTTCTTCCCGGGAGGGGGAGGGAACGGCGGTAACGCTGACCTTTCCCGCAAAGGAAAACCTTACAAAACTGTAAGGTAAATCAATAGGACTTCGATACAACGGCCTTCGCTTTTGGTGTACCATAGAGCCGCAAGCAAAGGAGGCAAACGATATGCTGCAGGTACAAAACATTGAAAAATATTACGGAAGCAAAAACAATGTCACCAAAGCCCTGGACCGGGTAAGCTTCGATGTGGAGGCCGGGGAGTTCCTGGCCATCATGGGTGCGTCGGGGAGCGGAAAAACCACCCTGCTCAACTGCATCTCCACCATCGACACCATCAGCGCCGGGGAGATTCTCCTGGACGGGGTGAGTATCGCCGGCCTGTCGGAAGGCGAACTGGCCAAGTTCCGCCGGGAACGGCTGGGCTTTGTGTTTCAGGACTTCAATCTGCTGGATACCCTGACCATTGAGGAAAACATCGGCCTGGCCCTCTCCCTGAATCACCAGGACCCCGGAACGGTGCAAAACCGAGTGCGGGAAGTGGCTGGAAAACTGGGCATCACCGACGTCCTGACGAAATTTCCCTATCAGGTTTCCGGGGGCCAGAAGCAGCGCACCGCTGTCGCCCGGGCAATGGTGGCGGGGCAGTCCCTGCTGCTGGCGGACGAACCCACCGGGGCCCTGGACTCCAAAGCATCCAAGAATCTGCTGGAAATCATGACCGCCATGAACCGCAGTCTGGGCGCCACGATCCTCATGGTCACTCACGACGCCTACAGCGCCAGCTATGCCAAACGGGTGCTGTTCCTGAAGGACGGACGGGTGTTCAACGAGCTGCTCCGGGGAGAACGGGGACGGCCTGTGTTTTACCATGAGATTCTGGATGTTCTGGCCGCGCTGGGGGGTGATGTCAGTGACGTTATCTGAGCTCTCCCTGCGCAACGCCAAGCGGCAGGCCCGGGACTATCTGGTCTACTTTGTCACAGTGGTCATGGCCGCGGCCCTGCTGTATTCGTTTAACGGGCTGGTATTCTCTCAGGAGATCATCACCTTGTCCAAGGGTATCTCCGTACTTCCCCTGATGATTGTGCTGGCCAGCGTGGTGGTGGTGTGCGTCTTTGGCTGGCTGGTGGCCTACGCCACCAGATTCATGCTTCTGCGCCGGGGCCGGGAGCTGGGGCTCTATCTGCTCATTGGCTTGGAAAACCGGCAATTGGCCCGGCTGTTCTTTCTGGAAAATCTGGCTGTGGGCGGCTGTGCCCTGGTGCTGGGGACCGCCCTGGGCGGGCTGCTCTATCAGGCCTTCCGCGCCATTGTGCTGGCGCTGTTCGGCCAGCCCTACGCCTTTTCGTTTGGCTTTTCCCTCCCCGCCTTGGGGCTGACGGTCCTCTATTTTGCCTTGATCTATCTCTTTGCCCTTCGCCGCAGCCGCAAATATATCCGCAGGGCGAATATCCACGACCTGATCTATGTTGACCGCGCTAACGAGGGCATGGTCATTCAAACGGGAACTGTGCGCCGCTGGATGTTCTCTTTCTCCATTGTGCTGGGTGTGGCCGGAACCTGTCTGCTGATGGCGGGAGGCGCTATTTTGGGCGTCATCGGGGCGGGATGCGTCATTGCGTTCCTGTTCGGCTTTTTCCTTAGCTTCGCCTCCGGTGTACCCGCCTTCTTCGACCGGCGGCCCGCCCGGAAGTACCGGGGACAAAGCCTGCTGGTGTTTCGTACCCTGACAGCCAAGCTGGCCACCATGGGTGTGCTGATGGCCACCATCTCCATGATTTTTACGGCCACCCTGATCTCCGAGGGGTCCGGGTTGGTTTTCCGGGGGCTTTTCGCGGGCCGTGCGGCGGAAAGCGCCTGCTTCGACCTGTATATCGGCGCTGCCGGCGACGGACCGGTCAGCCGGGATTATTTCGATTTCATCCAGGACAATATTTCCGTAGAACGGGAGCTGCACTACTGCGTCTACCAAGCGGAGGACAGCCGGGTCATGGACTATGTGGAGCGCATGGGAGAGGACTATCACCGCTACTTTGACCGGGACCCGGTGCTGCGGTACAGCGACTACGCCGCGCTCCGCGCCATTGCCGGATACCCGCCGGTGGAATTGAAGCCGGGGGAGTATCTCATCCACTGCAGGGCCTACCTGGAAAAGCACTTGACCGGCTACACCCAGCCCATCTCCCTGGGAGGCGCCAGCCTGATTCCCGGCGGGGTCCACGCGGAACACCTGATGCAAAATTACGACACGGGCAACGGGGCGCGGTATATCCTCGTGGTGCCGGACGAGGCGGCGGAGGGCCTTCCGGTGTTTCACCACGCCTATGCGGCCAAGACTGCCCAGCCGGTGGCGGAGTCCCAATTTGACCTTCTGTGTGACATCAATTACAGGCTGGGAGAGCAGAATCTTCTGGAGCCAAGCTATGATGAGATTCACACCAGAGCCTCGGAAAAGGCGGAAGAGGCGGCCCAGACGGTCCTGGTCGTCTTTCCCCTCTTCTATCTGGCCCTGGCCTTGACCATGACCGCCGCCACGATTCTCACCATCCAGCAGCTCAGCGAGACAGAGCGGTACAGGCAGCAGTTCCAGCTCCTGCAAAAGCTGGGGATGGACCGGCGGGAGATGGCAAAGGCCCTGGGCCGCCAGTTCACGATTTACTATGTCCTGCCCGCCGTGCCCCCTGTGCTGATCGGCATACCCTTTATCCTCCACTTGTCCCGCGCCCCCGAGCCGGGAGTGATGGTGGGGATGAACAGCCCTGGGGCCATTGCGGCAATCTCACTGGGGATTTTCTTCCTGATCTATGCCATCTACATTCTGCTGGCCTATACCAGCTTGAGGCGGAATGTATTGCCGCAGTAGGAGCAGGGAGAAGCGGCCGCCTGTTTCTGCATGGAGGTGTTCACGTGGGCATAGGTGTCTGGGGTGAACCCGGCGCTGTAGTGACCCAGCATGGCGGAGAAGGTTTTCACGTCCACCCTATTTTGCAGAGCCCAGCACCCAGAATGTGTGCCCTTATGGCATAATAAGGACACATCGGAAAACCCTTGCGTTGCAAGAAGGCGGCGCTTTGTCCTTATTCTTTTCCCACTAAAAAACGGCCTTGAAATGGGGTCTGCGGGAGGGGGTGAGAAACCAGGGCTGCCCTTTAAGGACAAATTTTTTTGGATCACGAAGGCGGTCAAAAATGTACCGCTGATGCACTCATTCACAAACGGATTGCAGCGGTTGGGCGGCAGTCCCTGACGGTTAGCGTCCTCGTTGTAGCGCAGCATGACCCGCTGGAGCAGGAAGCAGCCCATTGCCAGCCCACCGCCGACAAGCTGTGAAAAAGTTTCCAGCGAGTTGTCCACCCGTGCCGGTCTGGGCGGTCTGCCCGGTTCCACTACCAGAATGTTGATTTCATGTTCCATGCAAAAGTCCTCCTTTGGTTTGATTGATGTATCACAAAGCGCCGGGCAGCTTAACCGTCCAGCAGCCCGTGCGCCATATCGTGGCTGACAAGGGCTGTGTAATATTGCCCCATCGTGACGGGGGGCGTTGCAGAGCGCCGCCAGCGTGTACGCCTTGATGTTTGCCAATCTTGGCAGTATTGCTTTTCAGGCTGTCCATGACATAGCCGATATGTTCACTGTTCAGCTTCAGGAACTGGCTTTTGACAACCTCGGTGGGTACTTCCTGCCCGCAGATACGGACAGATTTCCGTGTGGAGCAGCAGATTTCAAGCATTAACTCCACATAGCCGTCCAGCAAGTCCTTGCCGTAGGGGTTCCGTTCCAGAAGAATGTCATAGTCGATATTTTCTAAAATTAATTCGTGGTACCTTTCCATCTCATCCAATCCCATCCTGCGCGGAGCGCGTTTACCAGCAGGAGAAGAAACCGCTGAGGGGGTAGGGGGGGATAGATCAGTATCGCTTTTTCAGTTTTATTTATATCAGTATTATTAGGGGCGGATACTCCGCACTCTTGACCGCTGGTTTTTAGGGGTGCAGACTGCGGTTCCAGAATAAAATTTTTAACGTAAATGCGGGCGGGATGTCCCTGGCCCTGCTCTTTCCGTTCCACCAGGCCGATGCCCTCCAATTCGCGGAACAGCTTTGTCGCCTTGTCCTTGCCGCAGTCCAGCATGGCCATAGCTTCTTCCTGGGTGAAGCAGAGGAACACGCGCCCGTTATCGTCCAGCCAGCCATTGCGGGCAGACAGCCCCATGCGGTCAAGCAGCAGGCCGTACAGCACCTTTGCTTCCAGCGATACGCCCTTGTAGCGTCGGTCGGTCAATAGGATTTTGGGGATACGGTAGAAGCTGTACTGGTCGGCTTCATTCCCGTAGTAGTAATTCAGATTCAAAGTTTCCGGCATTTTCAAAGCCTCCTGTCTAAATGAAAAAAGCCCCGGCGATTTACGTCACCAGGGCCGGGTTATCTATAAACAAAAAAAGCCGCACAGTAGCTGAACATCCGTCAGTTACCGTGCGGCTGATATGAATTAAAATCGGTATTACCGGGTTGCTGCCCGTTTGTCCTTTATTTGAAACGGTTCCTTATCACCCCCCAGTCTGCCCCCACCAAAGGGCGTATTGTAATGGAAAAAGAATGGTGGCAAATCCGAAAATCCTCTCTGATTAAAATTGCTCATGGATTTCTTCGTTTCCAGAAAATAACAGCATATAGTGTTATATACATTTTTCTTTCTGTATTTAGTGCCATATGCGCGCTTTCCAACGCCTGAACAGCCTTGGGTTCCTCCTGATAGGGGTATCTACAATCCGGGGGAATTCCCCAGCAGGAATCATGCTGTAATTTCCTGCTGGGACTTTTCTTCTTCCCTCGTTTCGCCGATAAATCCAATGTCAGTATAATGGATTTCCACGGTCTGTTCCGAATACTTGGAAATTTCCATTTTTGTCGACACGAAATATTGCCATTTTCGCTCCTTTCCATGTGCAAAATGGCATTCTCTGCCAGATCGGGGCAGGGAACACCATTTTTGCTTTTGCGAATACTAACTTATTCTGCTTTCGACGGTGACGCAGGGGAACTACCCGCCCGCAGGCGGCATTGGGATCAGGGAATTTACCCCTGCAAGTGCAAAAATGTACATTTTTGCTATGCTTGCGTCCTCTCCGCCAGAGGCGGCGAGGGCCTTGGCCCCGCCGAAGGCGGGGCCTTCTTCCAGCGGTAATCTGACTTTTATTTGCTGGGATGAGGACGGTGTGATGATTGAAACAGAAACGGCACAGTTTCTTTCCTATGTGAGTTTTGCCTCCTGCCTGGTGCTATAGATTCACCTTGTTTTCTAAAAAGAGAGAGACAGGGTGTCAATCATACACCCTGTTCTTACGTTTTCCTGGCCTGGGAAAGGATATCCTCCTCGCCATTCTCGTCCTGCCAGACACAAAAGGCGGCGCACTCCATGAACCAGCAGGAGCGCAGCAGGGACAGGCAGAAAACTGCTCTCCGCTTAACGGCGGGAGCAGCTGTTCCATCTCCGGCAGAACGACAGGAGTTCGCTCAGAGCTACTGTATTCAGTTTTTGTGTTTTGCATAGTACATCTCCTTCAGTTTGATTTCGTGGGCCATCGCCGTAAAGCAGCCGTTCTACCCAATCCGGTTCCTGACAGGCAACCCTGCTCGGCGCTGTGTCGTATGGCTTCCCTTGGCCCGCTCCCTCAAACTGAAATCATGGCAGGCTTCCCCGAAAAAGTATCCGATTGGACGGTCATTTACTTTTATCCCAGACACAAAAATGTGCCTGGGGTACAGCGATAAGCCTGTAGATGATATCCAATCTCTTTCGGGAAAGCCTGTTATAATCAGGACAATTATTTAAAATGTCTTTTCCAATCAATTGCTGTTGTATGTAGTATAACGCCAATGGATGAATTTGTCAGGATGATGAAATACAGATTGATAACGTAGCAGCTGATAATTCGGAAAATTTTTATTGCGGAAATTACAAAATTCATGTATGATTATAGTTAAATATGGCGAAACCGCACAGATGGAGGAATAATCATGGCTGACATGAAGAAGGAACAGGAACGCGATGAGCTCCACCGGGCAATCTGGGCGATTGCTGATGAACTGCGAGGTGCGGTGGACGGCTGGGACTTTAAGAATTATGTTCTTGGCACGATGTTCTACCGTTATATATCTGAAAATCTGGAGAATTACATCAACCGGGGCGAATGGGATGCGGGGAATGCGGATTTCCATTATGCCGATATGCCGGACGGCGAGGCTGAAGAAGCAAGGATCGGACTGGTGGAGGAAAAGGGCTTTTTCATCCTGCCCAGCGAGTTGTTCTGCAATGTCAGGAAGAACGCACCCCAGGATGAAAACCTGAACGAAACTTTGGAGGCAGTTTTCCGCCATATTGAGGAATCCGCCAAGGGCAGCCAGTCTGAAAGCAGCTTTGCGGGTCTGTTTGACGACTATGATGTGAACAGCAACAAACTGGGCGCGACAGTGGCCAAACGCAACGAAAAGCTGGTCAAGCTCCTCAACGGCGTGGCGGAGATGAATTTGGGCGATGTAAAGGATCACGATATAGACGCCTTTGGCGATGCCTATGAATATCTCATGACCATGTACGCCTCCAACGCGGGGAAATCCGGCGGCGAGTTTTTCACCCCCGCTGATGTGTCTGAGCTGCTGACCCGCCTTGGAACCGTGGGAAAAACGGAGATCAACAAGGTCTATGACCCCGCCTGCGGTTCCGGCTCCCTGCTGCTGAAGGCGGAAAAGGTGCTGGGCCGGGACGCTATCCGCAACGGCTTCTTTGGGCAGGAGATCAACATCACGACCTATAACCTCTGCCGCATCAATATGTTCCTCCACGATGTGGGCTTTGATAAGTTTGATATCGCCTGCGAGGATACCCTGACCGCGCCCCAGCACTGGGATGACGAGCCTTTTGAGTTGATCGTCT
>NZ_CATMPS010000029.1:0-35189 GCF_950073225.1 uncultured Oscillibacter sp. | reverse complement strand
GATACTTCAAACCTTTGAAGCCTAACCAGCGGCAGCTGAAGATCCGCGGCTTTGCCGCATAAAATCGTAGCTGTACTTTTGATGCAGTTTCCATTTTTGCCCTTTTTGATTTTTACGAAAACTCAAAATTTATAGTTATACGGAAATGGATAGCGTTTTTCAACAACAGGGGGGACCCCGATTCAAAATTTTCCGGGCTGCCATGTCTACTTCACCTCCACAGCCTGCACGCAGACGCGGCTCTCCGGGTGATCGGCCAGACAGGTGGTGATGGTAATACGGTTGTCCGAAGTGGCCTGGAGATAGCTCCAATCGTCATTGCTGATGGTGGTCACGGTTTCCACCGCATAGGTCCTTGTACCCAAGAGGGTGGTATAGGTAATGGTATCACCCTTTTTCAGATTCTTGATAGAACCGATGGTGTATTTGGCGCCCCGGTTATGCCCACACACCGAAACATTGCCATTCCAGGCAGAGGTGGAGCTGTAATGCCCCAGGCCTTTCTTCATACTGGCGTTGGTTTCGCCCTCCCAGACCTTCATGTTGATGTCCAGGGAGGGAATCTTGACCGTTCCGATGCTGCCGTCACTCCGCTTCATATCCTCCACGCTGGTGTAGGCAGGTTTCTGCGGAGTTGTGGGCTGGCTGACCGAGGTGGGGGGCAGAAACGTTTCCGTGCCCCCGCCGGAACCGGCGGAGGAGCCAGCTTCCGTCAGCACCGTGATAGGACCGCCGCCGCTGACGCCATAGCCGCCCCCGGCAGTTCCGTCACTGGTAGCGACCGCCCCCTGGAGACCGGGCAGAATCGTCCGCTCCATTACGCCGGTCTGGGTGGTACTGAATCGGCCGTACTCCAGCTCGGGGATCTGGAAGTCCACCACGTTTTTCCCACCATAGTTGTACTGGGAACCGTAGACATCCTCATAGGACCCGCTCTTGTAGAAGTCCTGGGGCGCGGTGGTGCTGAAATTGTAATCCATTGCCTGGGCGCTGACCATAAGCGCGGAAAACGCCGCGGCAGTCAGCAGAATCTTAGACAGGAAATGCTTCAAGTGACCTCCCCCTTCTCTTTTGTAAGATCAAATTCTCGCCAGTCCCCAGGCCGGTCCTGGAGAACGGTGTAGGTACAGCAGGCCGTGCGGTGACGAACGGTGAAGTTCTGTCCCAGCAGTTTCTTTGCCAGGGGGCGCTTGATCTCCACCGCAACGATGCCCTCCGGGTAGGGCTCCAGATCACTGATGTCGATTTCCGGCTTTTCCGGTTCAACCCGGTACTTGGCAACCAGCCGATAGTCCCGGGGCCTGTCGCCGGGAACATACACATCTGTGCGCGTGTTTTCATGGATGTTCACCTCTGCTGTGCGTATTATCGCCGTATTACAGACGTATTGCTTGGCTTGCTTTAGGTGCCAGTTTTGGCCTTGTGCGTGTTATTTCAGCATTATTTCCGCATTAAAAATCCGCTTCCGTATTAACGCCGTATTATTGACGTATTATTTTTGTCCATCATTCATGGTTCGGTTTTATGCGTATAAATGCCGTATTATCTCCGCATTAGGCACTCTGCTGACCGGATTTGTCCAGCAGTTCCTGAAGCTCCCGGCGGTCGGTAGTGATAAGCTCCTTCTCCATCTGACTACACTTGATTTCCACCGTCACGTTATTGTTGTTGGTGCTAATCAGGCCGCTGCCCCGCTCGAAGTGGGTGATCTCCATGACCTCCGCTTCGGACAGGTGCAGGATGGACTGGACACGCCGGGCCTCCTCTTCCTCCAGATTGAGCAAGATTTTCGTCTTGGCGTTGTTGATGATGCCCTTGCCGTACTTGCCGTCCTCCAGCGCAAAGAAGTCGTTGATGTCCTGGGTAGCGCAGATGGCAGAGCCGCCGTAGCCTCGGATGATCTTGAAAATCTCCAGCACAAACTCGGCGGCCAGACGGTTGCTGTTGGCCCCAATGAGCTGCCAGCACTCGTCAATGTAAATGGCCTTTTCCTCGGTGCGGTTCTCTTTGGCCTTGTCCCAGACAAAATCAAGCGCCACGAACATCCCCTCCGTCAGCAGGTCGCCGGTCAGTTCGGAGATGTCCAGCACCGTGTACTTGTTGTCCAGAGACACGTTGGTGGGCTGGTTGAAGGTGCGGGCGGAGCCGTTGACCAGCCGGTTGATGATATTTGCCAGCCGCCTTGTCTCCTGGGACTCCTTCAGCACCTCATACAAGTCCCCCAGCACCGGCATTGTCCGGTAGCGGCTGGGGTCGGTCGGGTCGTCCAGGGTGCTGTTCTCATGGGTGATGCCCAGTTTGGCATAGGTGCGGATCAGGGCGTCGTCCAAAAGCTGCCGCTCCTCATGGGTCATGTCGGGGATCAGCAGCGAGAAAAAGATATGGAGCCGCTGGATTTTTGCCGCCAGCAGGGACTTCTCCACGCCTGGGCCGTCCAGCAGCTCGTCCACCGACTTGTCCACCTTGCGGATCTCCATGACATTGATGCAGTTTTTGGAGGCGGGAGAGATTTGGATGAACTCCCCGCCGATGTTGGAACAGGCCCGGTGGAACTCATGGCCCTTTAACGGGGCCACGATGAATACCTGGATGCCCTTCCGCCGCATACGGGTTGCCATCAGCTGCATAGTAAAGCTCTTGCCCGCGCCGCTGGTGCCCAGAATGGCGATATTGGCGTTTTTGTAGACCCGGGAATCGAAGATGTCCACGATGATCAGGGAGTTGTTGTGCTTGTTCACCCCCAGCAAAATGCCGTTGTCGTCGCACATCTCGTAGCTGGTGAAGGGGTAACAACTGGCCGCACCTAGGGTCAGCACGTTCCGTTTGGACCGCTCATAGAGGTGCTTTTCCAGAGCTACCAGCGGGAGTGAGGACAAAAAAGCCTGTTCCTGACAGAAGGAACAGGCCTGTACGTCCATATCCTGACTGAGTAGCAGCTTTTTCATCTCCGCGCACTTCCACTCCAGGTCCTCCACATTGTTGGCGGTGATGGTGACCAGAAGGTTCAGATAATAGAAGTCCTCGTTGTTGCTCAGACCGTCTTTGAGGAGGTAGCCGCTGCGGATAGCTCCGTCCAGGTCGTCGAAGTCGGTGTTGGTATCGCTGGTCTCCTTGATCTTGCTGCGGTTGATGCGCAGCTGCTGGCCCAGCTTACGGATCATTCGGTCTTTGGGCTGCCGGGTCAGGAACATATCCAGGTCGATGCCGTCTCCAGCGTTCACCAGCAGACTGAGCCAGCCCGCTGGCACCTGGGTCTTGTAGCCGCCGGAGGGCACCAGCAGATAGGCGTAGTACACGCCGTCAATGCAGATGTGCCGCCCGTGGGATAGATCGATGTGGTTGGGGGCGTAGAACTCATTCACCGGGATCTGGTCCACAGGTCGTCCGGCGGTTAGATACTCGGCCACCACCTGCTTGGCCTTTTCCTCAAAGGGGCGCTCATTGCTTTCCTGGCGGCAGAGAACGTGGTACAGCACCTCCGCCGTGGCCTCATTTTCGTCATCGTGGTTCAACACAACCGTATTTCCGCATTGGCGCAGGTAGTTGGCGGCGGTGCGGGCAGCGGTCTGGAGGGAGGCGATGGCCTCTTCCTCCTCCTGTCCTCGGCGCGTTCCGGGCAGCGGTTCATGCTCAAAAATCAAGAAAAACCGCCGGGTGATGGCCTCTCTGGAACCTAGTTGACGGATCAGCCGCAGGTAGTCCTCCTGGAGCATCCGGCAGTGGGGGTCGGTCTCCCGCTCCAGCTCCCGGCGCACCGCCTGCACATGGCGGTCAATGTCCGCCCGCTTGGTCAGCACCTTGAACTGCACCTTTACCGGCGCGATTTTGAGGTAGCTGATAAAGGAGTAGATAATGCTGCGCTGCTCCTGGGCACTGCGCAGAAGGAAGTTGACCGGAACGACCTCCAGAATCTTCACATAGCGGCGGTCGCGGGTGTAGATGATACCGTGCTTGATGTTCTCCACCGGCACATAGTCCGCCAGCGGATTGAGGGGCTTTACTTCCGGGGCCAGGAAGGTTTTGAACCGATCCACTTTCCGGCCCTTCAAGTCTACCTCTACACGGTTCCGGCTCTTGGGTATCTCGCTGTCGTCTTCCTCCTTGGGGGCGCTGTGGCCCCAGCTGGGGAGCAGGCTCTTTTTCCCCCGGTCCGCGCCGTCCCTGTCCAGCGTCCGCCGGTTGCGGAGAAAGCTGAAAAATTGGAGAATGAACTCGGACAGGCTCCCGCCGCCAATGCCGATCAGGGCCACCAGCACCAGGGGCAGGGTGGTCAGGCACAGGACGATGATCCGGATGGTGAGGGAAAAGGGCAGTTTTAAGACCGGCACTCCTGTCAAAGCACCCAGGATGCCGGCCTCGATCACGTTGCGGGTCTTGAGCATCCCGCCCATCAGCGTACCGCCCTCAATAAAATTAGGGGGGATGCTATAAACATCCCGTTCTTCTTGCCGCATAGGCCCTCCTTATATCCGATCCTTGCGTCTGGGCGGGTCGGGAAGTTTTTTGATGATGCGCTCATGGTAGGCCACAGTATCGTCCGGGGCCATGTAGGGCTTGCGCTCCACGGCATCTTGGGCGTACTGCTTGTACCACTGCGTTCCGTCGGCAGAGACAATTTTGGTATAGTCACCAGAAGGAGCGGTGTATTGATCCACATGGTACATCGCAAAGGAAAGTCCTTCGCTCGCTCCCGATACGGTTTCTACGCCGGTGATCCGGCCCCGGCCAATCTCCACATCGGAGTAGATAGGGGCGTCCCGGCTTCCAATGCCGGGAGAGGTATAGCCCATATACGAAGACAGAGACTGGGCCGCCATGTCGCCGGTAATACTGCCAGCCACCTCGCCGCGGGCCACAGAGCCAATCACATCATTGGCAAAGCTGCCGCCGGTGGCCAGGGAATGGGAGAATACCATGCCGCCCAGAGTGGGCCGTGCCCCCGCGCCAGCTTGAAAGCGGTTGGTATGCACCCGCTCACTGGAGGATGTGGTATGGACCGTCTGGGAGGAGCGTTCCATGTGGGTCTCCGCACGCTGCTCGCCGCCGGAAACAACCGTATTTTCCCTGTGAACACTCCCCTCTGCGCCGCCAGCATACACATTTTCGGTCTGCGGCGCATGGACGGTGTTCTCACCGCCGGTAATGACAATACCCTCTTGGGGCGGCACACTGTCAGCAGGAATACTCTCCGGCGGTGTAACCACAGTCTGCGGTACTGAATCGACAGGTATGCTCTCAGGCGGCGTACCCACAGTCTGCGGCGGGCCGGCCGGAGGAACAGGGGCTGGAGGCTCGCTGCCAGTGAGGACAACGCCCTCCTGGGGCGGTGTCCCGCCGGGTGCAAGGCTGGTAGGGGGCATATCTACCGCCTGCGGCATCTGGCTGGAGGGCGGAACAGGGGCTGGGGGCTCGCTGCCGGTGAGGATGACCCCTTCCTGGGGAGGTGTCCCGCCGGGCATAGGGGCAATAGGCGGCACATTCTCCATAGGGACAGCCGGGGATGCGGTCACGTTGTCAGTTTGGATCACATCAGCCTGGGGCGGCGTTCCAACAGGAGTGCTGTTCTCGGTATGGATGGGGGAGCCGCCAGCATGTACCTCGCTGTTGATATGGGTGTCCGCGTCCACCTGTGCGGCGGTCTGCGCGGCGCTAGCAGCACTGGAGGCTGCGGCCTGCCGCACCTGGTTTTGAGCGGTATGGACAGCGGAGGTCTGGGTCGTGGCTGTTCTGACCGCGCTGTTGGTGATATGCCGGCCAGCCATACCGATCAGTCCGCCTTTGAAAAATCCTGCCATTCCAGAGGAACCGGACTTTCCTGCGGTACTGCCGGCGGCGGAACCGGTGCGGCCAGCACCAGCCCCACGCCCTCCTCCCGCAACCATTGTGACAGCCCTCACGGCGATCATGGCCTCGGCCAGCATGGAACCGCCGGTGCGGCCCACGTTGACTCCCAGTGTCGCCATAAAGCTGTCGATCTTCTGCGAGACTTTCAGGAACGCAACGGCGCACAGAAACCAGATCAGCACGTTGCCGGTGACCGCCTCCTTGCCGGACGACGCCACCTGGGCCTCCACCTCACTCTCCGTAATGGCAAGAGCCGGGACGCACAGCGCCGAAAGAACCAGCACCGTCAGGACCAGGATAGTCAAAATGCGTTTGAATTTCTTCATAGGGTCTCCTTCCGTCAGAGTGAAAGCGGATTGGCAATGAACGCGCCCACCATGCTTACGAACAGCCGCAGGCACCAGGCGTTCATCAGAAGCAGAAAAATCTGCCCCGCAAACATCCTGCACCAGCTTTTGAAGATGTTGGATGTGGCCTGAGACACGCCCATGGCAAAGGCCACCGGCGCGGTGAACACCATGACGCCCAGCAGCACATACCGCTCCGCCGCCTCAAACAACAGTTTTAAGTAGTTCCATGCCAGAATGAGGAGCAGAATCAGCACGATCAGAGCCACAGCGCCGTTGGCACATACACCGATGATGGTCAGCAAGACGGAGTTGAAGTCCGCAAAGCTCAGGTTGGGGAGTGCGGAGGTCAGTATCCAGTCGTAGGGTGTACCGCCGATGTCCAGCGCCATGTCCACGATTTGGTCGGAGTAGTAGGCCAGGGCGATAAACAGGACGGAACGAATGCTCAGTTTTATTGGGTCCTCCGCCTCGCCGCCTCCGCCAATGCCGAAGTTCTTGAACAGGTTCCACACCCAAATCAAGAGGATCAGGCCGATTGCCAGAGCCACAAAGATGTCGTACATGGTTTCCGCAGCTGGAAAGTATCGCAGGAATATGCTCATGTCGCAGCCCAGCGCGCCCAAAACTGATGTGTTGATCAAATCCAGGCCGTGCATGACTTGTTCCGCGATCCACTCTACAATGCCGTCTAAAATGCCCATGGACGGTTAGGGCGTCCACTGACCGCCGGCGAAGAAGGGGGTAATGTAGGACATGATGAAGCCCAGGGAGTTGAGGATGATCCAGGTGATGACGATGCGCTTCAGCCAGGCCCGGGATTCGTCCACCGTCCGGCCTGAGCGGGAGAAGTTCATCAGCAGCAGGGCCACAGCCGCCGTCACGATGGCCGCAATAGTGGAGATGCCCAGGATCTGGGTGTAGACATCCTTCATCACCTCGCTGGCCTTCGTCCAGAGGGTATCCGCAGCCAGGGCAGGCTGGGCCAGCACCGTTGCCATAGAGGTTCCGAAGAAGCCCATATAGAGGATGCGTCCGTAGTTACGATGCTTTTTCTGCGGAGTTTCAGAGAGCGTGGTTTTTCGGTTCAATCAGTTACCTCCTTTTTGTCTCGGAAAACGAAAACAGCGCCCATAAGCGTTGGGCGCTGTCCTTTGCGGCGGGAGCATGAAAAAAGACGCCCATCGGCGTCCTCCCGCTGTCGTTTTCACTTTTGATTACAGTTTTGAGCATACTTAGTCTAACATATATAGATTCCCGTGTCAATTCCAAAGCCGTCCCAATTTCGTCCTAAAACTGTCCCAATTTTGTACCACGGACAGGCAAAATCAAATTTCCGCCTCCATATCAGGGAAAAAGTCGGCCAGCAGCGTCATACAGTCCTTGGAGGAATAGCCCCAGAGAATGGAACTCAGGGCCGCTACCGCCTGCTCCCGCTTCCGGTAATAGGTTGTCCGGCCTATGTCCCGGATATGCGGACGGAGCTGTTCGATGATCTCATTCACGTTGTCCAGCTGCTGCGGGGACAGGAAGGTATAGTACAGAAGCCAGTAGTAGGTCTCGCCGCTCTTGTGCCGGGTGCGGAGGATGTCCACCGCATTGTTGAGCAGCTTGAGCATCTGGTTACTGCGCTCAATGCACCGGGCATGGCTCTCGATCTTCGTGCCGCCCAAGTCGGCCCCAGCCAGATAGGCGGACTCCAGGAAGTCCTCAATGGTGCTGCCGAACTCGATCTCAAACTCCTTTTTCACCTGCTGGACGGACAGCTCCATGCTCCAGACCACATCCCGGTACTTTTTCAGTAGCCGCCAGGTGTCGTGGTAACGGGAATCCTCCGGCTTTTTCGCGTGTTTATTTGCCATTTTTAGGTTCAACCTCCTAAATTATTGTAGTCGTTTTACCGCATATAACTATTTATGAGATCCATACTCGCAGACCATTACTAATTGTCGGCCCGAATAACTACCAGATACTAGATGTTTCCAACTCAATTCGGGTGGGCTTCCACTCACTGCCTACCATTTCGTCGTTGCAAAGTCCACTCAACTGCGAAAACTGCGTTCACCCTCTTCCTCTCCCTGCAAAATCATCCGATTTTATAGGGTTCCCATTATCTCTCCGCCATATCGTGGGCAACGAGGGCAGTATAGTAGCTTCCTATGGTGTTGGGGGCATTGAACAGCACCGCCAGCAGGTATTTCTTGATGTTGCGAATTTTCGTGGTGTTCTCCCGCATACAGTCCATGACGAACTCAATATGGTTGCTGTTTAGTTTCAGCAACTTGGCTTTTACCAGTTCGGCTGGGTAATCGTCACCGGCCACCCGGATTGTCTTTCGGGCTGTGCAAACAGTTTCCACCAGCAGCTCCACAATGCCGTCCAATTCCTCCAGGTCAATCTGCGAGTAGCGCAGGAGATGGTCGTACTCAATATTCTTCTTGATGATGTCCCGAAAAATCTCAACAGCGCTCTGCGTAGCCGCTTCTGTCCCTTTCCTTTCTGGCGGCGAAGCCGCAACAGCCCCAGCCGTTTCAGCGGGAGGGTGTGAAAGGGAGGGAAAGGAATGGGTACTTGATCGGTCAGTAATAGCTTGGTCTTTAGTTACTCTATCTTTATTTAGTTGCGTTGGATTTACCGTTGCCGGTTTTACCGTTGCCGGGTTTTCCGTTGTCGGGTTTTCCGACAACGGTTTATCCGACGACGGCGACAAAGAAACAGGATGTTCGTGGATGATGTACTCGTTGCTGCTGAACTTGCCGCCCTTGTCCGTGGTCTGGTGGCGCTCGATGTACCCGGCCCGCTCCAACTCATTGACGGCGGAACGAATGGCGTCTTTGCTCTCCCGGTTGATGTAGCACAGGCCGGACAGGGTATAGTCCCAATCCTCCGGAAGAGACAACATTTGTGATAATAGGCCCTTGGCTTTCAGAGACAGAGATTTGTCCCGCAGATGGAAATTTGCCATCACGGTATAGTCCTTGTTTTTCTCCACGCGGAATACCGGCATGACGCTCCGCTCCTTTCGATATGTAGGCAAGAAAAGAGCCGCAGATGTTCAAAATCTGCGGCTCCTATGTGCCAGTGTTCTATTCAATTCTTTGTGTTCCCACACTCCACATCAATCACGATAGAAACGGTGATGTACTTCTCAATTCGCTTATTTCGGATTTTATCACCCTCTGTGTCAAAAACCACATGAGGCGCAAAGCATTGGAAACACAGGATTTCTACGAGTTTTCTTTTTGTAGTAATATTATCGTCTCCACATGCCGCGTCCCCGGAAACATATCCACCGCCGCCGCCCGGAGGGCCCGGTAGCCCCGCTCTGCGAACAGCTTTACGTCTCTTCCCAGGGTTCCCGGGTCGCAGGAGACATACACAATCCGCTCCGGCCCCATAGCCGCCGCCGAGGCGATGACCTCCGGGCTGAGCCCCTTCCGGGGCGGGTCCACTGTAATCACGTCCGGCCGCAGGCCCTGGGCCTCCAGCATGGCCGCCGTGTCCGCCGCGTCGCCGCAGAAGAACGCCGCATTGTTCACGCCGTTCCGGGCCGCGTTTTCCTCCGCGTCCCGGATAGCGGCGGGGACGATCTCCGCGCCGATGGCCCGTTTGGCCCGGCCCGCCAGACACAGCGTGATGGTCCCCGCGCCGCAGTAGAGGTCCAGCGCCGTTTCCTCCCCCGTCAGGGCGGCGAACTCCAGGGCCTTTCCATAGAGAACTTCCGCCTGGTCCCGGTTTACCTGGTAGAAGGAGGGGACCGACAGCTTGAACTCCAGGCCGCACAGCGTGTCCATCAAAAAGTCCTGCCCCCAGAGGGTCCGGTACTGGTCCCCCAGAATCACGTTGCCTTTTTTCGTGTTCACGTTCAGCACCACGCCCAAGGTTTTGGGCGCGGCGGCCAGGACCAGGGCGGCCAGTTCCGCCTCCCGGGGGACCTTCCGCCCGTTGACGACGACGCAGCACAGGCTCTCGCCCTTGCGGTTGGCCCGCACGTAGACATGACGAACCAGCCCCCGGCCCGTGGCCTCGTCATAGGCGGGGATTTTATAGCGCTTCATCCAGCTTCCCACGGCGTGGGCCGTCCGGTCGCAGACCTCCGGCTGGAGGAGGCAGCGATCTACCGGAACCACTTGGTGAGTCCGAGCCTGGAAGAAGCCGATTTCCCCCCGGGGCCCCACGGGATACTGGCATTTATTGCGGTAATGCTCCGGGTTTTTGGCGCCCAGGATTTCCTCCACCTGGACATCTGCGCCGCCGATGCGGCTCAGTGCGTCCTGAACCCGCTGCCGCTTGGCCCGGAGCTCCTCCGCGTAGGAGAGGTGGCGGAAGTCGCAGCCGCCGCACCTGCCGTAATAAGGGCAGTCCGGGACGGCCCGCTCCGGGGAGGGGGTGTGAATCTTCACGATTTCCCCCAGGGCGTGGGTTTTCATGACCCGGGTGATTCTCAGGTCAATCCGCTCCCCCCGGACGGCCCGGGGCACGAAGACCACGGCGCCGTCCAGCCGGACGACGCCATAGCCTTCGCTGGAATAGCCCTCCGTCAGGGCGGTGTGGATTTGGCCGTTTTTCAAGTATTCCATAGATCCGGCGCTTAAGCCTCCCACTTTTCAAGCAGCTGCCGCAGCTCCGCGGCGTACTTCGCCAGGGACTTGTTGTCCCGGCCCTTGCTGCGCTTGATGAACTCGGTAAGCATGCTGCCCACGGACGCCAGGCGCTCGTAAGCCGGCGCGCCCTTGGAGCCGGTGACCGGCTTGACCTTCCGCTCCGGCAGGTAGCCCCGTTCGAGGATGGTTCCGGCCGCCAGGTCGTAAACCTCCGTGTACTGGGGGGCATGGGCGGAGATGCCCATGTTTTCCAGGGTCTGGGCGAAGTGGGGAGCCACCTCCCGGTCCCCGTGGACTACAAAGACGTGCTGGGGCTTGGGGTTCTGGAAGCCGGAGATCCACTTCAGCAGATGATCCCGGTCCGCGTGGGAGCTGAGGCCGGTGAAGTTCTCCAGACGGGCCCGGACGGTGATTTCCTCGCCGAAGAGCTTCACGCTCTCCGCCCCCTCCAGCAGCTGGCGGCCCAGGGTGCCCTCCCCCTGGAAGCCCACGAAGAGTACGGTGCTCTCCGGCCGCCAGAGGTTGTGCTTCAGGTGGTGGCGGATGCGGCCCGCGTCGCACATGCCGGAGGCGGAGATGATGACCTTGGGGGTCCGGTCCTCGTTGAGGGCCTTGGACTCCTCGCTGGTCTCCGTGGCGTGAAGGTTGGGGAAGCGGAACATGTTCGTGCCCTTGCGCACCAGCCACACCGCGTCGTGGTCCATATAGCCCCGGAGGTCCCCGTCAAAGATGGACGTGGCCTTTTTCGCCAGGGGAGAGTCGATGTACACCGGGAAATCCGGGCAGGAGGAAACCATGTGCTGTTCCTTAATCTCCCGGATGAAGTAGAGAAGCTCCTGGGTCCGGCCTACGGCGAAGGAGGGGATGATGACGTTGCCCCCCCGGGCCATGGTCTCGTCGATGATCCGGGCCAGCTCGTCGGTGTAGCCCCAGCTCTCCGGGTGGTTCCGGTCGCCGTAGGTGGACTCCATCACCACGTAGTCCGCCCCGGCCAGCTGCACCGGGTCCCGGATGACGGGCTGGTTGATGTTGCCGATGTCCCCGGAGAAGACGATGCTCTTTTTCACGCCGTTTTCCCGCAGGTCCATGGCCACGAAGGCGGAGCCCAGCAGGTGCCCCGCGTCGGTGAACTCGATGTCCACGCCCTCGCACAGGTTGATGAGCTCGCCGTACTCGCAGACAACCATGAATTCCTTGACCCGCTCCGCGTCCTCCACGGTGTAGAGGGGCTCGGTCCGGGGCGCGCCGGAGCGCTCACCCTTGCGGTTTTTCCACTCCGCGTCCTGCTCCTGGATGTGGGCGGAGTCCAGCAGCATGATTTCCAGCAGCTGGGCGGTGAGGCGGGTGGTGAGGATGCGGCCCTTGAAGCCCTGCTTGATGAGCATGGGAATCCGGCCGGAGTGGTCGATGTGGGCGTGGGTGACCAGGACGTAGTCGATGGTGTTGGCGGCAAAGGGGAATTCGCCGTTGGAAACCTCGTCCCGGCCCTGCTGGAGGCCGCAGTCGATGAGAATGCGGGTGTCGTTGATCTCCAGGCAGTGGCAGCTTCCGGTGACGCATTGGTCCGCGCCGTAAAAGCTGAGCTTCATAGTGAGGCCCTCCTTATCTCTTAGTACAAATCATTGTAACATGTTTTGACGGAATATACAAGGAACAATCGAATGATTTTGCCTGGTTTAGAAAAAGTGACCAGCGGTTTTCCCCGGCTGGACAGGGAAGGGGGAAGGGAGTATACTGTGCATAAAGCCCACACACCGGAAAGGAGGAGACCGCTATGCCCCGCACGCTGCTGATTCCCGCCCTTCTGGACGATTGGTTCCCCTTGCTGCGGCACGCGTTCGCTTCCCGGGAGTGGGAGCCGGTTTTGCTGCGGGAGGAACGGGGCCTGGCGGACCGGGGAATGCGGTATTTCCACAATGAACTGTGCTACCCCGTCTTTCTGGTGGCGGGGCAGGTGCTGGCCGCCCTGGAATCCGGGGAGTATGACCCGGCGGAGTGCGGCGTGCTGATGGGACAGGCCGGGGACGAGTGCCGGGGCTCCTGCGGCATCCGGCTGATGCGGAAAGCGCTGGACAAGGCGGGATACCCGGAGGTGGCGCTGCTATCCCTGAATGTCCGGGATATCGACCGGGACACGGGCCTTCCCATCACCCTGCCGATGATCCGACGGGCGCTGGCGGCGGCGGTGTGGGGGGACGCGCTGGCGATTGCCCGGAACCAGGTGCGGCCCTATGAGGTCCGCCCCGGCGGCGCGGAGGCGCTTTGGCGGCGCTGGATGGAGACGCTGGGGGAGGACCTGCGCCGGGGGACGGGCCTTTCCCGGCGCCGCATTCTGGAGCGCTGCCGGGAGATCGCGGCCTCCTTCCGCCGGATTGAGACGGCGCCCGGGGACGCGCGGAGGGTTGCTGTTGTGGGAGAGATATATACAAAGTACTGCCATCTGGGGAACTGGAACCTGGAGCGGTATCTGGCCGCGGAGCGCTGCGAAATCGGAGTGGGCGGCCTTACCTGGTACGCCCTCTATTATATGGATACCCACAGCCTGAAGGGCCCCGCCTACCAGCGGAAGGCGTACCGCTTCCTGTCCGAATGGCTGGGGGGAATCCAGCGGGAGCTGCTGGCGTTTTTGCGGGAGGCCGGGTTTCACACCCTGCCGCCGCTGGCGGAGCTGAAACGCCGTGCGGAAGGCTTCGCGCCTTTAAACTGCACCGTGGCCGACGGGTGGCTCGTCACCGCCGAGGCGGCGGCCTGGGCCGGGCTCGGGTACCGGAAGATCCTCTGCGTCCAGCCCTTTGGCTGCCTGCCGGGACATATTTTCGGCAAGGGGCAGTACGCCGCCCTCCAGCGAAAACTGCCGGACGCCCTGCTGGTCAGCGTGGACTATGACGCCAGCACCGGCGAGGGGACCGTGGAAAGCCGCGTCCGGATGCTGCTGGATACGGAACTGTGAGCGTTTCCGCTTTGTAAACTTTTTTCCGGCCGCCCCTGATTTCCTTTGCATTCCAGGGGAAACTGTGGTAAGCTATGCTTGTTTTACTATGAAATTCCCGCCCTTCCGGGCGGCGGAACAATCGAAAGGAAGTTTCAAACAATCATGGGCCTGATTCAAAAGATTTTCGGCGACTACAGCTCCCGGGAGCTGAAATCCATTACCCCCATCGCGGACAAAATTGAGGCCATGGCCGATGAGTACAAGGCCATGAGCGACGCCCAGCTCCAGGCAAAGACCCAGGAGTTCAAGGAGCGCCTGCAAAACGGCGAGACTCTGGACGACATTCTCCCCGAGGCCTTCGCCACCGCCCGGGAGGCGTCGGACCGGGTGCTGGGCCTCCGGCCCTACCGGGTGCAGCTGGTGGGCGGCATCGTCCTCCACCAGGGCCGCATCGCCGAGATGAAGACCGGCGAGGGCAAGACCCTGGTGGCGACCCTGCCCGCCTACCTCAATGCCCTGGCGGGGAAGGGCGTGCATATCGTCACCGTCAACGACTACCTGGCCAAGCGCGACAGCGAGTGGATGGGCAAGGTCCACCGCTTCCTGGGGCTCAAGGTGGGCCTCATTGTCCACGGCCTGACCTCCAAGCAGCGCCAGGAGGCCTACGCCGCCGACATCACCTACGGAACCAACAACGAGATGGGCTTCGACTACCTCCGGGACAATATGTGCATCTACTCCCAGGAGCTGGTCCAGCGGGGCCATTCCTTCGCCATCGTGGACGAGGTGGACTCCATCCTTATCGACGAGGCCCGGACCCCCCTCATCATCTCCGGCCAGGGGGAGAAGTCCACCCAGATGTACGACCTGACGGAGATGTTCGTGGCGAAGCTCAAAAAGCAGGTGGTGGTCCAGGTGGACAACAAGGAAGAGGAGGCCGCGGACATCGACGCGGACTATGTGGTGGACGAAAAGGCCAAAACCGCCACCCTCACCGCCCGGGGCATCGCCAAGGCGGAGGAGTACTTCCATGTGGAAAACCTCTCGGACCCCTCCAACTCCACCGTCAGCCACCACATCAACCAGGCTCTCAAGGCCCACGGCACCATGAAACGGGACATCGACTATGTGGTGAAGGACGGGGAAGTCATCATCGTGGACGAGTTCACCGGCCGCCTGATGTTCGGCAGAAGGTACTCCAACGGCCTCCACCAGGCCATCGAGGCCAAGGAGCATGTCAACGTCAACAGCGAAAACCGGACCCTGGCGACGATTACCTTCCAGAACTACTTCCGGCTCTATGACAAGCTCTCCGGCATGACCGGCACGGCCATGACGGAGCAGGAGGAATTCGGCACCATCTACAACCTGGACATCATCGAGATCCCCACCAACCGCCCCAACCAGCGCAGCGACCACCACGATGTGGTCTACAAGACCGAGGCCGGGAAGTTCCGGGCCGTCATCCAGCAGATCAAGGAGTGCCACGAAAAGGGCCAGCCCGTGCTGGTGGGCACCGTGTCCATCGAGAAAAACGAGCTTCTTTCCAAGCTCCTGGCCCGGGAGGGCATCAAGCACAACCTGCTGAACGCCAAGAACCACGAAAAAGAGGCGGAGATTGTCGCCCAGGCGGGCAAGCTGGGGGCCGTCACCGTGGCCACCAACATGGCGGGCCGCGGCACCGATATCATGCTGGGGGGCAACGCCGAATACCTTGCCAGGGCGGACCTGGACAAGGCAGGGTACTCCGAGGAGGTCATTGTGGACGCCACGGGCTACGCCGACACGGACAACCAGGAGATTCTGGACGCCCGGAAGCTCTTTGCCGAGAAGCTGGCCCAGCACAAGGCGGAAATCGCCAGCGAGGCGGACCAGGTCCGGGAGGCCGGAGGGCTGTTCATCATCGGCACGGAGCGCCACGAGTCCCGCCGGATTGACAACCAGCTCCGGGGCCGCGCGGGCCGCCAGGGGGACCCCGGCGAGACGAAGTTTTATATCTCCCTGGAGGACGATTTGATGCGCCTTTTCGGCGGGGACCGGATTACGAACATGATGGAGCGGTTTGACCTGGACGAGGACACCCCCATCGAAAATAAAATGCTGACCAAGGCCATTGAAAACGCCCAGACCACCGTGGAGTCCCGGAACTTCCAGTCCCGGAAATCCGTGCTGGAATACGACGACGTGATGAACAAGCAGCGGGAGCTGATCTACAGTCAGCGCCGCCAGGTTCTGGACGGCATGGACATCAAGGACACGGTGCTGAACATGATGCACACCTCCATCGGGAACCATGTCAGCCTGGCCTTTGGCGAAAAGCCGCATCTGGACGCCGCCGGATATCGGGAGATGCTCCGGGGGCTGGAGGGCATGTACTTTGCCCAGGGGGCCGTAAGCATCCCCGAGGGGGAGGTTCCCGGCAAGAGCCAGGAGGACTTTGACGAGGCCTTCATCGCCGCCGCCGAGAGCTTCTATGAGAACAAAGAGGCGGAGATCACCAGCCCCATTATGCGGGAGCTGGAGCGGGTGGTCATGCTCCGGGTGGTGGACGAGTACTGGATGGACCACATCGACGCCATGGACGACTTGAAGCAGGGCATCCGGCTCCAGTCCTACGGCAACAACAATCCGGTGGACGTGTATAAGCGGGAGTCCCTGGAGATGTTCGAGGAGATGATCGCCGCCATCCAGGACGAGACCGTCCGTCGGCTGTACTCCGTGCGCCTGAGGAAGGACGAGGAGGTCAAGCGGGAGCGGGTAGCCAAGGGCATGGTGGAGAACGTCGGCGGCGACGGGACCAAGCCGAAGAAGCAGCCCCTCAAGGTTGTGAAAATCGGGCGGAACGACCCCTGCCCCTGCGGCAGCGGGCTGAAGTGGAAAAAATGTACCTGCCCGGAGTATCACCAGAATTAAGGAGGGCAAATGGATAAGAAGGATGACAGTGTTCTTTTCCTGCTCCAGGATATCAAAGAACTCGTGTTTGGCATTGCGTTGATCCTGTTGGGCGGAATCTTGCTGTATGCTTCCATTCTGGACAGCGGCGCGGTTGAGCTGTTTGCGCTTCTGGGCCTCCCGGTGCTGGCCTATGGCGTGTTTCACATCTGGAACGGCTGGACGAACCATAAGCCGGTTGAGAAAAACGGCGAAGGCCAAAAGAAAGAAGAACAGGGAGGTCCCCATGCCCTTTGAAACCCACGAACAAAACGGCCTGGTCTGGTTCACCGCCTCGAACTTAGGCGGCGTCCGCCACGGCTTTTCCACCCGCCTGGGGGGCGTGTCCCCCGCCCCCTGGGACAGCCTGAACCTCCGTCCCGGCATGGGGGACGGGCGGGAGGCCATGCTGGAAAATTACCGCCGCTTCTGCGCCGCCATCGGGGCGGACCTGGAGCAAACCGTCCTCTCCCGGCAGGTTCATGAGACGAACGTCCGGGCCTGTACGGAGGCCGACGCCGGGAAGGGCCTCTTCCGGGAGCGGGACTATGACAGCGCCGACGCGCTGGTGACGGATGTTCCGGGCTTGACGTTGTTCGTCTTTTCCGCTGACTGCGGGACCGTGCTCCTCCACGACCCGGATACCGGGGCCGTGGGGGCGGCCCACGCCGGGTGGCGGGGCTGCGCCGGGGGGATTGTGGAGAAGACGGTCCGGGAGATGGTCCGCCGTTATGGGTCCAGGCCGGAGCGGCTGCAAGCGGCCCTGGGGCCCTGCATCGGGCAGTGCTGCTTTGAAAGCGACGGGGACGTTCCCGCCGCCATGCGGGAAGCCCTGGGGAAGGACGCGGAGGCTTATCTGGAAAAACGGGGCCCCAAGTGGCATGTGGACCTGGAGGGGCTGAACCGCCAATGGCTGCTGCGGGCGGGCCTGCCGCCGGAGCGTATAGAGGCCTCCGGCCTCTGCACCGCCTGCCGCCGGGACCTGTTCTGGTCCCACCGGAAGCTGGGGGAGGCCCGGGGCGTCCAGTGCGGGGCCATTATGGCCGGAGGAAAATAGGATCGGTTTTATGAAGCTATCGAAGATCATGGCCATCGCGCTGGCGGTGGCCTGTCTGCTGACGGGCTGCTGGCAGGAGGAGCCGCCGGAGGAGCCGGAGGACGTGATGCCCCCCTTTGAGGCGGAAGAGCCGGAGAAGCAGAAGGATTCTGTCCTGCCGGAGCGGTTCGCCCTGCCCTATATGCCGGGGCGGACCCTGGACCCAATGGACTGCGCCGACGGGATGCAGCAGACGGCGGCGTCGCTTCTGTATGAGGGACTGTTTCGGCTGGACGGGAGCTTCGAGCCCCAGCCCTGCCTGTGCATCAGCTATACCCACGACGAGGCCGCCCTCCGCTATACCTTCGAGATCCGCCCCGGAGTGGAGTTCTCCGACGGATCGCCCCTGACGGGCCGGGATGTGAAAGCGTCCCTGGAGCGGGCCAGGACCTCTGACCGCTACCGGAGCCGCCTCTCCGGCGTCGCTTCCGTCAGCGCCAACGGGGACAGTGTGACCGTTACGCTGAACAGCCCCAACTCCGCCCTTCCGGCCCTGCTGGACGTGCCCGTCGTGAAATCCGGGACCCAGGAGAGCGCGGCTCCCGTCGGTACGGGGCCCTATTTCTACGCGGAGGAGGAAACCGGGGCCTATCTTATCGCCAATCAGGCCTGGTGGAAGGGGGAGAGCCAGCCGGTGGACCGGATTGCCCTGGTGGAAGCGGCGGACGACGACGCCATGCTCTACCGCTTTTCCTCCCACGAGGTCCAGCTGATTACGGCGGACCTCACCGGCGTGCTGCCGGTGAGCACCACCGGCAGCGTGGGCTGCGCGGACGCGGACACCCCGGTCATGCAGTATATAGGCTGCAACACCGCCCGGGCGCCTCTGGACAGTCCCGCCTTGCGGCGGGCCCTGTCGGCGGGAATCGAGCGGGCCAATGTGGCCGGCGCCTACCTCTCCGGCCACGGGAAGCCCGCCGCTTTCCCGGTGTCCCCGGTTTCGTCCCTGTACCCGGCGGCGCTGGAGGAGGACTATTCCGTGGACGGCTTTACCGCCGCCGTGGCGGAGAGCGGCTATGTGTCCGAACGGCCTTTGACCCTGCTGGTCAACGAGGAGAACGGCTTTAAAAAGGCCATCGCCGCCCACCTGGCGGAGAGCTGGACCTCCGGAGGCGTGCCGGTGGAGGTCCGGGTCCTGCCCTGGGAGGAGTACGCCGCCGCCCTGGCCGCCGGGGACTTTGATTTGTACTACGGCGAGGCCCGCCTTACCGCCGACTGGGATTTGGGGAGCCTCCTGGAACCCGGGGGAAGGCTGAATTACGGCCATTGGTCCAACCCGGACACCAGCCGCCTCCTGGCGGAGCTGGCGGGGGCCCAGGACCGGACGGCGGCCATGCGGGCCCTGTGCGTCCATTTGAAGGACCAGGCCCCCATCCTGCCGGTGTGCTTCAAGTCCACCTCCGTGCTGACCCAGGCGAAGGTGGTGGAGGGCCTGGTTCCCACGGCGGCGGAGCCCTTCTATGCCTTGGGACAGTGCGCAATCCATCTGAAAGAGGACGGAGGGGCCGCGCCTGCGGAACCGCCGGGTTCTTGAAGGTAAGAAAACCTAAAACCGCCGGGAAAGGCGGTTTTAGGTTTTTCTGTATTACTTTGCGAATTTGGGGATTCAGCAATATCAGCAAAGACTGCCGCGATTGAAAAACACGCCGGCATTCGGCGGCTAAAACCTGCCGGCACCTCATAGGCTTTGACAGATGCCATCGGAGGCTTTATACTAAATACTAAGAGTAAGCCGACGGAAGGAGAGAACCTGATGGAATTTTCCGAATATGTTCCCATATGGAATCAGCTGACTCCCGGGCAGCGGGAACTCCTTTCCGGCAGCCTGACCGCCCGTACCGTGAAGACAGGGACCGTCCTCCACGGCGGCGGCGCGGACTGCACAGGGCTGCTGCTGGTGAAGTCCGGCCAGCTCCGGGCGTTTATCCTCTCCAAGGAGGGGCGGGAGGTCACCCTCTACCGGCTGTTTGACCGGGATCTCTGCCTGTTCTCCGCCTCCTGCATAATGCGGAGCATTCAATTTGACGTGACCATTACGGCGGAGAAGGATACCGAACTGTGGATCATTCCCGCGGACATTTATAAGCGGATCATGGAGCAGTCCGCCGCCGCGGCCAACTACACCAACGAGATCATGGCCGCCCGGTTTTCAGAGGTCATGTGGCTGATGGAGCAGGTTATGTGGAACAGCATGGACAGGCGGGTGGCCGCCTTCTTGCTGGAGGAGTCCGCCATTGAGGGGGCGAACCGGCTTTCCATCACCCACGAGACCATCGCCAACCACCTGGGGACCCACCGGGAGGTCGTCACCCGGATGCTCCGCTATTTACAGGAGGAAGGGATGGTCAGGCTGTCCCGGGGCACGGTGGAGCTCCTGAACGAAAAAAAGCTGACGGCTCTGCGGGACGCGTGAAAACTCCCCTCTTCAAGCTTTCATGAGGCTTGGAGAGGGGAGTTTTCCGGCTACTGATCCATGCCGCAGGCCGTCGCTGATTCGATGAGACGGCGGTCGTTGGCCACCGCGTCGTAGAACCGGAAGCCGCCGGAGAAATTGTGGGCCTCATAGCCGTGCCCGGCCAGGATGCGGCAGGCGATGTAGCTGCGCAGGCCGCTCTGGCAGATCACATAGACCGGCTTGCCGGGCGCGATCTCTCCCAGCCGCTGCCGCAGTTCGTCCACGGGGATATTCCGGAAGCCCTCAATATGCCCCGCCGCGTATTCCTGGGGGGTCCGGGCGTCCAGCAGCGTTACGCTGCCGTCCCGGGGCAGGCCGCCCACGTCTTCGATACGGAACTGCTTCACAACGCCCTTGGCGAGGTTTTCGATGAGGAAGCCCGCCATGTTCACGGGGTCCTTGGCGGAGGAGTAGGGCGGCGCGTAGGCCAAGTCCAGGTCCTTCAGCCGGATGGCCGTCAGCCCGGCGTGAATGGCCGCGGCCAGTACGTCGATTCGCTTGTCCACGCCCTCATAACCCACGATCTGGGCCCCCAGGAGGCGGAAGGTCTCCTTTTCAAAGATCACCTTCATGGTCATCAGCTTCCCGCCGGGATAGTAGCCCGCGTGGCTCATGGGCGAGAGGACCACCGCGTCCGCGTCTAGGCCCGCCTTTTTGGCGTTGGTTTCGCTGACGCCGGTGACCGCCGCCGTCATGCCGAAGACCTTGAGGACGGAGCTGCCCTGGCTTCCGAGATAGCGGCTGTCCCCGCCGCAGATGTTGTCTGCCGCGATGCGGCCCTGTTTATTGGCGGGACCGGCCAGCGAGAGCAGGACGTCCTGCCCGGTGACGGAGTGCCGGACCTGCACGGCGTCCCCCACGGCATAGATGTCCGGGAGGGAGGTTTCCATCCGGCTGTTGACCACGATGCTGCCCTTGAGTCCCAGCTCCAGCCCCGCCTCCTTCGCAAGAGCGGTGTCCGGGGTGACCCCGATGGCCAGCACGACCATATCGGCGTGGAGCGGGGCGCTGTCCTTCAGCAGCACGTCCACGCCGCCGTCCCGCTCCTGGAAGCCCTCCACGGTGTACCCCAGGGCCAGCTTCACGCCGTTGGCACGCACTTCGCTGTGGATAAAGGCCGCCATATCCGGGTCAAAGGGGTTCATGAGCTGCTTTGGCCGCTGGACGATGGTGACCTCCATCCCCAGCTCCCGCAGGTTTTCCGCCAGCTCCAGGCCGATGAAGCCGCCTCCCGCCAGCACAGCGGACTTGGGATGATTTTGCCGGATGTAGTCCTTGATGCGGAAGGTATCCTCCACAGTCCGCAGGGTGAAGAGCTTCTCCAGGCCCACGCCGGGAAGCCGGGGCTGGGTGGGCTTGGCGCCGGGGGAGAGGAGGAGCTTGTCATAAGGCTCCTCAAATTTCTCGTCTGTTTCCAGGTTTTTTACGGAGACCGTTTTTCTCTCCGGGTGGAGGGCGGTGGCCTCGTGGCGCACCTTCATGGTGACGCGGAAGCGGGAGAAAAAGCTCTCCGGCGTCTGGAGGGTCAGGGCCTCGGGGTCCTCGATGACCCCGCCGATGTAATAGGGCAGGCCGCAGTTGGCGTAGGAGACGTACCCGGACCGCTCGAAGACCACGATCTCCGCCTGTTCGTCCAGCCGCCGGAGCCGGGCCGCCGCCGTGGCCCCTCCCGCTACGCCGCCGATGATGACTACCTTCATGTTAACGCATCCTTTCCATTTTTCGCTTTGCAGATGAGCTGCGTCATGGTGCCCATAGGACAATAAACGCACCAGCTGCGGGGTTTGAAGAGAATCATAGTAATCATGCCGAGAATGGTGGAGGTCAGCATGACGCTGTAAAAGCCGAAGGCGAACTGGGCAGCGCCCTGGTGAAAGAACGTGCCGTGATAGGCCCAGTGCCAGGGGAGCTTAAACGTCCACAGCAGCGTCACCACCTGCCGGAGATCCTGTGCGCCGGCAAAGACCAGATAGGTATTCCACAGCATCTGAAAGAACATGATGAAGAAGAATATCAAAAAGCCATAGCGGAACCATTTGCTCTTCATCCACCCGGGGATATCCTTTTTCCGGGACAAGCCGAAGCGCCCGCCCAGCAGGCCGAACAGCTGGCCCCGGCCGCAGTAGCGGTTGCAGTAGCCCTTCGTGCCCCAGACCAGGGAAATGATCAGGGGGATGCAGAAAAACAGCATGCCCAGCCAGGCGAAGAGGATATTGAAAAACCCCAGCGACATGTAAATCAGCTCTGCAATCCAAAGGTAATCATACCAGCGCTTTTTCATACCGATACCTCCTGAAGGACGATTACGGACGCGGGGCACTCCTTCGCGCATTTGCCGCAGCCCACACAGCGCTCCGGATCAACCGCCGCCCGGACGCCATGCCGGACCTGAATGGCGGACAGGGGACACACCTTCACGCAGCATCCGCAGGCAACGCAGGCGTCCCCGTTTACAACAGCCCGCCGCTTTTTCCTTGTTTTCATAGGGCGACCTCCCAGATTTGATGGTTACCATGATACCGGAACCGGTTTGTGCGTACCGTGATAAAATCACAAAACTCCGGCGAATGAGAGGGCGGGTCTTCGCCGCCGGAAGCGGGGGCCGCATTTCGGGCGCGTCCGGGAGTGGAGAATGCCGGAACAAGGGGACGCGCCGGAGAGCGCCGCATGGTGGGAAAACCTCCGTCAATTTTGCCGGTTTCCACTATGGATTTTCCTGAAAATCCATGATAGAATAGCTGCGGCGCGGGCGTTCCGCATTTGCCGCGGCGGCCGCGCGGGAATTTAAAACAGGACGCGGTCCGGGAGCGTGCCTGCCCCGAACCTGGAAGGAGCCCTTTTATGATTAAGATTACCACCGACAGCACCTGCGACCTGCCGGCGCGGCTGCTGGAGCAGTACGGCATCACCGTTTTCCCCCTGGGCATCGTTAAGGCGGGAAAGCTCTATCACGACGGGGTGGACATCCGCACGGCGGATATTGCGTCCCATGTGGACGCGGGGGGAGACATCACCACCACCAACGCCGTCAACGTATCGGATTATGAGGACGCTTTCCGGGCGCTGATGGAAAAATATGACGCCGTCATCCACCTCAACATCGGCAGCGGCTTTTCCTGCTGCCACCAAAACGCCAAGCTGGCGGCGGAGGAGGTGCCGGAGGTCTACGTGGTAGACTCCGGAAACCTGACCGCGGGCCACGGCATGATGGTCCTGGCCGCCGCCGACGCCGCCCGGGCGGGGAAGTCCGTGACGGAGATCCTGGACCTCCTGGAGAACATGGTTCCCAGGCTGGAAACCAGCTTTGTTCTGGACCGGCTGGACTATATGAAAAAGGGCGGGCGCTGCTCCGCCGTCACGGCCCTGGGGGCGAATCTGCTGAAGCTCCACCCCTGCGTGGAGGTGATTGGCGGCAAAATGTCCGTGACCAAAAAGTACCGGGGAAACATCGCCAAGGTGGTGGCGGACTACGTTCATGAGCGCCTGAGGGACCGGACGGACCTGGATTTCAGCCGCGTTTTCCTGGTGGACACCTGCCCGGGGGACGAGCTGGCGGGCATTGCCCGGGAGATCATCCGGGAGGACGGGCGCTTCGGCGAGATTCTGGAGGCCAAGGCGGGCTGCACCATCTTCTGCCACTGTGGCCCGAATACGCTGGGGCTGATTCTCCTGCGGAAATGATTGAGAATTCGGAACGGCGGGCTTTCAGGAGGGCCCGGCAAGGAAGCGTTCCCGGCGGGAAGCAGCCGCATGATGCGGGCGCGTCATGCGGCTGCATCTTTTTTGTGGTCTGCCGCGCTCCGGGACTGAAAATACGGGCTTGATTTTCCCGCGGGCTTCCTTTACAATAGACCCCGTGGGGCTCCGGACCCCAGCAGCACAACAGGGAGGCAATTGTATGAAAAAGCGCATCTTAGTGGTCGATGACGACAATATGAACCTGGCAAGGACCAGGATCATCCTGGGGAAGGAGTACGACGTGATTTTGGCGGACTCCGGGGTCCAGGCGCTGGCAAAGGTACAAAACGAGAAGGTCGACATGGTCCTTCTGGATATAGACATGCCGGGCATGAACGGCATTGAGACCTTTGAACGCATGAAAAAAGCCGCTGTGGCGGTCCCGGTGATTTTCCTGACGGCGTCGGGGCTGGAAGAGGACGTCCAAAACGCGATTAAATTGGGCGCCGTGAATTATCTGAAAAAGCCCTACCGTCCGGAGGAACTGATCAAACGGGTGGCGCAGGAGTTTGAGCAGGCATGAGGGCGGAGGAGCAGACAAGCCAGCATCTGCTGCTGGCGGTCATCGTTACCGTGTTCAGCGGCTTGCTGGGGCTGATTACGCTGTTTCTATCGTGGGAATTTTGGACGCTTCCGCTGATGACAGTCGCTTGTTTCGTCGTATGGTTTCTGCACATCGGGCGGCTTGGGTCAAACACGCTGTTTGATAATTTATGCGCTGGACTGATGCTTATCGAATTCTTCTTTTTCGGTGTGCATGAATCCAGTCTTTTTGATTTGCCCGCCGTGGCCTGCATTCTGATTCTGGCGCTGTTTGTGCTGAACAAGAAGTGGATTCTGTACGCGGCGGCGGCCTTGTACGCGCTGGTGCTGGCGTATCATGGCCTGATCCTCCGTACCATTTCCCATCGGATAAGTCTCCAGGACGCGTTTCACCTGGCGCTTGGCGTCATCGTGACCCTTGGAAGCACGGCGCTGGCGCTGTACTGGGTCAACCGGCGGAATGCGCAGCGGAAGTGGTATGACCGGGTATTTGCGGAGCTGGAGTCGGCGGGAAAGCAGAACGCCGTCTTTTTGTCCAACGTATCCCATGAGCTCCGCACCCCCATCAACATGGTCATCGGAATCAGCGAGGTGGCGCTGGGGAAGGAGCTCCCTCCGGATATCCGGGCGGACATGTCCTCCATCAAAATGGCGGGGAAGCGCCTGTCCAACCAGATTAACAATATGCTGGACTATACGGAGATTGTGGAGGGCACGCTGACTCCCGCCAAAAAAGAATACATGATCACCTCGGTGCTGAACGACATCATTACCATGACCGCGCTGCAAAGCAACCGCCAGCACCTGGAGCTTGTGTTTGACATCGACCCGAAGATGCCGGCGGCCCTGGTGGGGGATGCGGAGAAAATTTCCCATGTGCTCAAAATCCTGGTGGAAAACGCCATTAAATTTACGGAGGAAGGCGGCGTAAACGTCCGCATAGGCTGCCGCCGGGAAAGCTATGGCATCAATTTGATCGTTGATGTCCGGGACACCGGCATCGGCATGACAAGTTCCCAGCTGACGCAGATGTACGACGTGTTTTACCAGGCGGATTCCAGCAGCAGCCGCTTCGCGGGCGGCTTGGGCCTCGGGCTTCCCATCGCCCAGGGGCTTTTGAACGCCATGGGCGGCTTCCTTCACTTCGCCAGCGGAGAACAGGAGGGTCTGTCCGCGCATATCGTGATTCCCCAGGGCGTGGCGGACGAGCGGCCGTGCATTGAGCTCAACCAGCCGGAGCAGCTTTGCATTGCGTGCTATTTCAGGCCGGAAAAGTACAGCTGCGACGAGGTCCGGGAGTACTATGACGGCCTGATTCAAAGCCTGGTGATGGGGCTTGGCGCGAAGGGCTACCAGGTACATAATTTTGAGGGCCTTCTCAAGGTGCAGCGCAGCCATAAGCTGACCCATGTGTTTATCGTACAGTCGGAATATATGGAGAACCCCGCATATTATGAGGAACTGGCGGAAACCATCCGGGTCGTCGTAATCGCGGAGCGGGAGTTTAACCTGAGCCGGGAAAGCCGGCTTGCGATTATGCACAAGCCCTTCTCCGCGCTTTCCGTGGCGAACCTTTTGAATGGGGAAACCGGAGAACGGGGCTTCGCGGAGGATCAGGCCGCGGGCCGGAAGCCCTTCACCTGCGTGGGCATCCGGGCTCTGGCGGTGGACGACGAGGAGATGAACCTCGTGGTGGCCAAGGGCGTTCTGGGAAGCTATGGGATTGAGGTAGACACCTGCCTGAGCGGACGGGAAGCGGTGGCGATGTGCAGCGGCACTTCCTATGACATCGTGTTCCTGGACCACATGATGCCCGGGTTTGACGGCGTGGAGACGCTGAAAAAAATCCGGGAGCTTAAAAACGGCGTGTATCAGGACCTTCCGGTGATTGCGCTGACCGCCAACACCGTCAGCGGCGCCCGGGAGATGTTCCGCAGCGAGGGCTTTACGGAGTTTGTCCCAAAGCCCATTGAGCGCACCGTCCTGGAACGGGTGCTCCGAAAGGTCCTGCCCAAGAGCTGTATCCAATACAGCGAGAGGCCCACAAGCAAGGGCGCGCCTATGGGGGCGGAGGCCTCCTCGGCGGAGAAGGCCCCGGCTCCCCAGGCCGCCGCGGCCGTACCGGAGGCCCCGGCGGAGGTTCCGGAGGCGTCCGGCGGGCCCGTCCCCTCCTATGACCATCTTGCGAAGGCCGGCGTCAACACGGAGCTGGGCCTGGACTACTGCGCCGGGGACGAGAGCTTTTATCTGGAAATGCTGCGGATGTTCTGCGCCCAGGGACCGGAAAAGCGGGCGGAGATCGCCGCCTTGTATGAAAGCGCCAATTGGACGGACTACGCCGTGAAGGTTCACGCGCTGAAAAGCACCTCCCTGACCATTGGGGCGGAGGCGCTCTCCGCCCAGGCCAAGGAGCTGGAGATGGCGGGGAAACGGGGCGACGCGGATTTCATCCGGGAGCGTCACGCCGCATTGCTGCGGGCTCACGAGGCGCTCTGCGCGGAGATTGCCGGGGGGCTTTGACGGCACCCGGCCCTCTTCTTGAAAATGTCGAGTTCTGAGGAGTGTAAGACTTCGTGATAAAAAAATGGTTTGAGATTATTACCGATCACAGGATCAGCCTCCGCGAGCGAATGTTCCGCATTGTGACCGGCGTCTGCATGATCGCCATTGCGTTTACCCTGCCCATGGGCAGAAGCCTCTGGAACGTGCTGATTATGCTGGCAAGCCTGGCCCTCATGGCGGTGATCGTCAAGATCAGCATCCGGAAAAAGCGGATCCACATGGGCGCCACGCTTATTGCGGTGCTGCTGCTTACGCTGTTTCCCGTCACCTTTTTCTCCGCGGGCGGCTTTTACAGCGGCGTGCCGGAGTGGTTTGTGCTCTGCTTCATCTATGTCTGCATCACCCTGCAGGGGAGGCGCAGGGCCGTGTTTTTCGGGCTGTGCACGGCGGAGACGCTGCTGTGCTATGGCACCGCCTTTTACTACCCGGCCCTGGCCGCGCCGAATACGCAGCACGACGCCTTGTTTGACTCCGCGTTTTCCATGATTATGGTGGGACTGCTCACCAGCATCCTGCTCATGTTCCTGAACCGGATGTACGAGGAGGAAAACGCCCTTTCCCAGCGGCAGAAAAAGGAGATTGAGGAGCTGAACCGGGCGGAGAATCACTTCTTTTCCAGCATGAGCCACGAGATCCGCACGCCCATCAATACCATCATCGGGCTGAATGAAATCATCCTGCGGGAGGACATCTCGGAGGAGGTGGCGGAGAACGCCCGGAATATCCAGGGGGCCAGCAAGATGCTGCTCTCCCTGATTAACGACATCCTGGACATCTCCAAGATCAAATCCGGGAAGATGGAAATTGTCAACGTCTCCTATGAGACCGGCGCGCTCTTTTCGGAAATCGTCAACATGATTTGGATCAAGGCCAAGGAAAAGGGCCTGGAATTTAAGCTCCATGTGGATTCCTCCATCCCCAGCATGCTCTGCGGAGACGAGGTGCGCATCAAGCAAATTTTGATCAATCTGCTGAACAACGCGGTGAAGTATACCAGCGAAGGCTCCGTTACCCTGTCCGTCCGGTGTGAGCGGCAGGGGGTCAACCGCATGCGGGTCTGGTATTCCGTGGAGGATACCGGCCAGGGCGTGAAGAAGGAGAATATTCCCTATATTTTCAACGCGTTCCGGCGGGTGGACGAGGAGAAAAACCGTTATATTGAGGGGACGGGACTGGGGCTCAGCATCGTTCAGCAGTTGGTGGAGCTGATGGGCGGCGAGATCAGCGTAAACAGCGTCTATACCAAGGGCTCCAAGTTTGTGGTCGTCCTGGATCAAGACATCGTGGACGAGAAGGAGCTGGGGACGTTTACGCTGGCCTCCCGGGCGCGTGTGCGGGAAGGCGAAGTGTACCAGCGGAGCTTTGAGGCGCCGGACGCGCATATTCTCGTGGTGGACGACAACGAAATGAACCTGATGGTGGTAAAGAAGCTGCTGGCGGAGACCCAAATCCAGATTGACATGGCCCACAGCGGGGCCGAATGCCTGCGGCTGACCCAGAACCACCATTATGACTGCATTCTCATGGACCACCTGATGCCGGAAATGGACGGAATCGAGTGCCTCCACGCCCTGCGGGTCCAGCCGGGCGGCCTGTGCCAGGACGTGCCCGTGGTGGCGCTGACCGCCAACGCGGGCAGCGACAACCAGCTTCTCTATCGAAAGGAGGGCTTCAGCGGCTATCTGGCCAAGCCGGTCAGCGGCGCGCTGCTGGAGGCGGCTGTGCTGAGCATCCTCCCCAAGGGTCTGGTGAATCTGAACGAGGAAGCCCAGCAGGAGGACATCGAAAAAGACATTCTGATCTTCGAGCAGGCACAAAGGCGCTCCATCCTGGTCACAACGGACAGCGTGTGCGACCTTCCGGAATCCCTCCGGAAAGAGTTCAGCCTTTCCGTATGCCCGTATTACGTCTGTACGGAAGAAGGGCGGTTTCTGGACGGGGCGGAGCTGAGTCCGGACGAATTGCTGGCGCATATTGCCGGGGGGCGGAAGGGCTATTCCCATCCTCCCGAGGTGGAGGACTACGAGCGCTTCTTTGCCGAGAAGCTGACGGAGGCGCAGAACGTCATTCATATTACAATGGCAAGGCATGTAAGCGACGGTTATCAAAATGCCTGTGAGGCGGCGAAATCCTTTGAAAACGTCACAGTCCTTGATTCCGGGCACCTCTCCAGCAGCATGGGGCTGGTGGTTTTGTGCGCGGCCTATATGGCGGAGCATCATGCCGCGAAGGAGGAAATCCTGGAAGCGGTGAAGCGGATGGAGCGTTTCATTTCCTCCGCGTTTATCATCAACAACACCCACATGATGTGCCAGTCCGGCCGGATACCGAAGCGCATCCAGATTCTCTGTGACGCGCTGCTGCTGCATCCGGTCCTGGCGCTGAAGAGGAGCCGGATGGTGGTCAGCCGGATGGAGATAGGCAGCTTTTCCCATGCGGCGAAAAAGTATGTCAAGCGGACGCTCCAGAATACCGGGAACATTGACCGGCGTATTTTATTCATTACATACTCCGGGATGGATGAAAAGAGGCTCCGGTTTATTCAAAGCCTGGTGCAGCAGTACTGTCCTTTTGAGCGGGTCTATCTGCAAAAGGCGTCCTCCGCCATCGCCAGCAACTGCGGTCCCGGGTCCTTCGGACTGCTGTTTATGCGGCGGGACGACGCGGCGGTTCCCTTTTTCCAAACAGCGGCCCATGACGGGACGGTGTAGATACAGGCAGGGGTGCTGGAAAGCCCACGAAAATTCCGTGAATTTTCGTGGGCTTTTTGCGGCTTAAAAACCAGGCGGCGCCGGTGGGCGTGATTATGAAAACCTGTTGGAAGCGGCCGGTTTTTACAATGACTATGATTTTCGTTTCTTCTCATTGACGTAATTGCGCAGGTATGGTATTATGACAGAGATTTTCTGACTTTTGGAGCGAAGCTGTGAGGAGAAAGCGGAGGACAGGCGTATGGATTGTGCAGGGGGACGTTTACCGGCTGGAGAAGGCGCTCCGATCATAGAGGCTCATGAGCAGCACAGCGGCATGCGAAGCGTTCAGAATCTGGAGGCCATTATCAACGAGGGCCTTCGTGTCGCCTTGCTGGAGGAGACCCCGGATCAGTCGCTTGGGGTGCTGCTGGAGCACCTGGGAAAAGCGCTGAACGGGGAGAGAACCTATATCTTTGAGCAGAACGAGTCCGGCGGCGACGACAACACCTATGAGTGGGTGGACGCCGGGGTGGAGGCGGAACAGGCGAACCTTCAAAATGTCCCTTCGGAGGTGTGCGCCAGCTGGTACCGGAATTTCAGCGTCGGCAGGCATATCGTCATAAAGAACGTGGAGGATATTCGGCAGACGGAGCCGCTTCAGTATGAGAACCTGAAGCGGCAGGGCATCCACTCCCTTGTGGTGGTGCCCCTGTACGACGGGAAGCGGATCATCGGCTTTTACGGCGTGGACAATCCCCCCGTGAAGTCGCTGGAGTATGCGTCGAATATGCTCCAAACGGCGGCGTACTTTATCGTGTCCTCCCTGAAGCGGCGCAACCTGTTCCGGGAGCTTCAAAAGCGGAGCTATAACGTGCTCCATGCCCTCAGCGTGGACTACCTGGGCATTTACGAGGTGAACTTCGACACGGGCGAATGCGAGGTGTACCGCAGCAGCGAGGGGCTGGGCTTGGACTGGGCCGCTCATTTTAAAGACGGCTATCAGGCGGCTATGGAGCGGTATATCTCCAAATGCGTGGTCCCCCAGGGGCAGGAGCGTCTCCGTGCCATGACGGAGAAGGACTATGTGCTGGCAAAGCTCAGGAAAAAGAAAAAATTCTCGGTCCGGTATCAGGTGAAGGACAACTTCTCAGGACTAAAGTATCTGGAGATTCACTTTTCCGCTACGGAGAGGACGGCGGCGGAGAACTGCGCGATCTTTGCCCTGCGGGATGTCAACGCCCTGGTGGAGCGGGAAGAGAAATACAAGCTGGAGGCCAGACGGAGCCTGGAAGACATTCTGGAGGGCGCCAGAACCGGCATTTGGACCATTGAGCTGGAAGAGGGCTGCCGGCCCAGGCTGTACCCGGACCGGACTATGCGGATTCTCCTGGGGGTGCCGGATGCCATTGGGCCGGAGGAGTGCTACCGGCACTGGTTTGAACGCATTGAGCCGGACTATGTGGAAATGGTCCAGGAGGCTGTGCGGGCAATACTGGATACCGGACGCGCCGAGGTCATCTATCCCTGGAATCACCCGGCCCTTGGGAGAATTTATGTCCGCTGCGGCGGCGTGCCGGACAAGACGTTTGAAAAACCGGGCGCCTGTCTGAACGGCTACCATCAGGACATCACGGAAACCATGGTGACGAGGAAAAAGCAGGAACAGTCCATCATGGAGCTTTTGGAGCGGATGAGGCGGGCGAACTCGGCAAAAAGCGAGTTTCTCTCCCACATGTCCCATGACCTCCGCACGCCCATCAACGGGATTTTGGGAATGCTGGCCATTCTGGAAAACAGCCGGGATGACCCGGAGCGGCAAAAAGAGTGCCAGAGAAAAATCCGCGTGTCAACCGAGCATCTGCTGTCCCTGGTAAACGATGTCCTTCAGGTGAGCAATCTGGAGAGCGGGAGGCCGACCGTGGTGGTGGAGCCCTTTGACCTTTGCGCCGTGCTGAAAGATTGTATTACGATTTTGTCCCACCAGGCGGAAGAGCGGGGAATCCGTTTGGAGCTGGAGACGACCGGCCTGCGGCACAGCAGGGTGATGGGGAATCCGCTTCACTTAAAGCAGATCCTGATGAGCGTCATTGACAACGCCCTCAAATATAACCGGCCCAACGGCTCCGTATTTGTGCGGGCGGAGGAGACTGCCTTCCGGGAGGGGACGGCAAGCTGCCGCTTCGTCGTTGAAGATACGGGAATCGGCATTGGAGAGGATTTCAAGAATCACATTTTCGAGCCCTTTACCCAGGAGCACCAGGGCGCGAGGACGAACTATAACGGCACGGGCCTGGGCATGTCCATCGTGAAGAAGCTGGTGGACCAGATGAAGGGGGCCATTTCGGTGGACAGCCAGCCCGGCAGGGGAAGCGTGGTCCAAATCACCCTGCCTATCCGCGTCGACGAGGCGTGGGAGGAAGAACCCGCGGAGAAGGATGGTGATACGCAGGGCGACGTCTCCGGAATGCGGGTCCTCCTGGTGGAGGACAACGCGCTTAACTGCGAAATTGTCGAGTACATTCTTGGGGAAGCGGGCGCGGAGGTGGTGACCGCCAATGACGGAAAGGCCGCCGTGGACGCCTTCGCGGCGTCCGAACCGGGAAGGTTTGACTGCGTGCTGATGGATTTAATGATGCCGGTGATGAGCGGTTATGAGGCGGCCCGCGTAATTCGCGGCCTGGACCGGCCGGACGCGAAGACGGTGCCGATTATAGCGCTGTCGGCCAACGCGTTTGAGGAGGACGTGGCGCTGGCGAAGGACGCGGGAATGGATGAACATTTGGCAAAGCCGGTGGACGTCCGCAAAATGTTCCGGGTTATGAACGGACTGCGGGGACGTTAGGACGGCGCACGCATGAGGATAGCATAAATTATGACAAGCTGTGGAGATGGAACGGATATGAAAAGCAAGGCTTTGCCGCAGTCTTTGAAAATCGGAATCGTGGTAATCCTTTGTTTGACGGTTATCGTGTTTTCCTTCCTGGGATCGTCCATTCACACGATGAGCGAAAGCACGATTGAGGAGATCGGCACCGCCTATATGGCGGGAATGAACGAGCAGGTGTCGCTGCACTTTGAAACGATCATTGAGCTTCGCCTGACCATGGCGGAGTCCATCGCGGGCATTGCGGCAGGGGATGGGGCGTCCGGTTACGGAACGAGGGAGGACATTGAATACGGCGCCAGGGCAAGGCATTTTTTGTGCGCCGCCCTGTACGGGCCCGACGGCGGAAGTGAGATGATTTTCGGCGATCCCGTGGAGCTCAACCACCCGGAGCCCTTTTTGGAGAGCCTGCGGAACGGGGAGCGCAAAGCGGCCTCCGCCACCGGCAGCGACGGCGGCGGGGTGATTTTGTTCGGCGTTCCCTGCGAGTATCCCATGTCCAGCGGCGGAGGCAGCCTTGCCCTCGTGGTGGGGCTTTCCACCAAATATATGGGCGAGGTTCTCTTCCTGGACTCGGATCAGTCGCTGAGCTATTCCTTTGTGATCCGGAAAGACGGAAGCTATGTGGTCGGGAACGAGGGAGACGCCCACGAAAACTATTTTGACAGGCTCACCAACATCTTTGCCGGGCAGGATATGGAGGCGGATGCCTGCATTGAACAGCTGCAAGCCGCCATGAACGCCGGTGAGGATTATTCCACGATTGTGAAAAACGGCGGATCGCGCCGCCATATATACTGCACCAATCTCCCTTATTGCGAGTGGTATCTGGTGACGGTCCTCCCCTTCGAAAGGCTGGATAACGCCATCTCAGGCATGGGAAGCCGGTGGCTCATCATCGTCTACGCCGCCTCCTTTGCGGTGATTGCAATGCTCCTCTACATATTCTTCCGGTACTTGAAGCTGTTCCGGAACCAGGTGTCGGAGCTGACGCGCATCAACGCGGAGATGGACGCGGCGCGAAAAGCCGCGGAGCAGGCGCGGAAGGAGGCGGAACAGGCCAACGCGGCGAAACAGGAATTCCTGTCCAGCATGAGCCACGATATCCGCACGCCCATGAACGCCATCATCGGGATGACCTCCTTGGCACTGGACAATACGGACGATCCAAAGCGCGTTCGGGATTACCTGGGTAAGATCGCGCTGTCCAGCAAGCACTTGCTGGGGCTTATCAACGACGTATTGGATATATCCAAGATCGAAAGCGGCAAAATGACGCTGAATGTGGAGCCGGTGTCGCTGAGGGAGGCGATGGACAGCATCGTCAATATCATGCAGCCCCAGGTCACGGCGAAAAACCAGCAGTTTAAGGTGGCTGCCCGGGAGATCCTGTCGGAGAATGTGTGTTGCGACGGTGTGCGGCTGAATCAGGTGCTGATCAATCTGCTGGGGAACGCCGTCAAATTCACCCCGGAGAAGGGCGCCGTTCAGCTGACCGTGTATCAGGAGGCGCTGCCGGAGGACGCCTCCCGGGTCCGCACCCACTTCCTGGTAAGCGATACGGGCATCGGCATGTCAAAGGAGTATCAGAAGGTCATATTCGAGTCGTTCAGCCGGGAGGACAACACCCGGGTCCGGAAGACAGAGGGGTCCGGCCTGGGCATGGCGATTACCAAGTGCATTGTGGACGCCATGGGCGGGACAATCTCTGTCCGCAGCGAACAGGGCCGGGGCAGCGAGTTCCATGTTGTGCTGGATTTGGAAAAGGCAGCAGCGCCCGCGGCATCGGAGGCAGCGGACGGCGCCGCCGAACGAGTGAATGACGTGGTGCTGAAGGGAAGACGCATTCTGCTGGCGGAGGACAACGAGCTGAACTGGGAAGTGGCAAGGGAGCTGCTTTCCATCCTTGAGCTGGAATTGGACTGGGCTGAAAACGGAGAGATCTGTGTGGAGAAATTCCGGAACTCCCCGGCCGGGCATTATGACGCGATTATTATGGATGTGCGGATGCCGGTCATGGACGGCTACGAGGCGACCGCGGCCATCCGGAGACTGGAACGGGAGGACGCGGATATTCCCATCATTGCCATGACGGCGGACGCGTTTTCGGAGGATATTCAAAGGTGCCTGGAGCGCGGTATGAACGACCATTTGGCAAAGCCGATCGATATTCAGGCGGTCACGTTCAAATTGAAGAAATACCTGAAATAGGGACTGCCGTCCCGGCGCTCCGCCGGTCCAATGGAACCCTGGAGTGTATTGTTGTTTACGCTTCGGACAAGTCCGCCGGCAAACGCGCGCAAAGGCTTAAAATCATTTATTACTTCCGAAGTGAAAGGTCGGAAGTAATATGTGCCATGTTTTGCGGTTGCCGCTGTTTACAGCGGTGAGCAAAACGGCTTGAATCAAATTCATTATTTCCGAGCTTTAAGCTTTTTGAGTTTTCGTATTTTTTCAATTTGGCATAATGACGATTAAAAAAGCAGACGGATTCAGTGAAAAAATGAAAATAAAAGAAGAATTCCATCCTGAAATGTGGTATAATTTAATCACCACAAAA
>NZ_CATMPS010000028.1:0-35524 GCF_950073225.1 uncultured Oscillibacter sp. | reverse complement strand
AGGTGTGCCGGACGGGTATTGCTGGAGCTTGCCCAGGAGGCCGGTATTGAGGGGGTAGAATTGCTTTTGTGAATAATGCACAAAAAACAATTTTAGATTTTTCTGCATTTAACCCTTGACATTTTCGAGCCTGGATTGTTCAGAACCCTTTTTACCCAAAAAGCAATGATATGCAAAAACAGCGGCGGCATATGCCGCCACTGTTTTCCGTGTCGTATTCTCAGAGCCTGGCCGCGATGGCGTCCAAAAATTCCCAGCTGTCCACGCCCCGGACCTGGAAGCCCGGCTCCACCAGGGGCAGGAGGTCTTTCGTCATGACCCCGTCCTCCAGGGTTTTCAGGGAAGCGGCTTCCAGCCTCTCGCCGAAGCGGACCAGACTGGGGAGGCCGTCCAGCTCGCCCCGGCGCTTCAGGGCCCCGGACCAGGCGAAGATGGTGGCCATGGGGTTGGTGGAGGTCTTTTCCCCCTTGCGGTAGCGGTAGTAGTGCCGGGTGACGGTGCCGTGGGAGGCCTCGAACTCCATGGTCCCGTCGGGGGAGACCAGTACGGAGGTCATCATGGCCAGGCTCCCGAAGGCGGCGGCGATCATGTCGCTCATCACGTCCCCGTCGTAGTTTTTCAGCGCCCAGATAAAGCCGCCCTTGGAGCGGATCACCCGGGCCACGGCGTCGTCGATGAGGGTATAGAAATAGGTAATCCCCAGCTTCTCGAACTCCGCCCTGTAGGAGGACTCGTATTCCTCCTCAAAGATACGCTTGAATTCCCCGTCATAGACCTTGGCGATGGTGTCCTTGGTGGAAAACCACAGGTCCTGCTTTTGGCTCAGGGCATACTGGAAGCAGGAGCGGGCGAAGGCCCGGATGCTCGTTTCCAGGTTGTGCTGCCCCTGCCAGACGGCGGGGCCGTCCACGGTCTGGACGTTCAGGGTCTTTTCCGCCCCGCTCTCCCCCCGGAAGGTGAGGGTGGCCGTCCCCGGCTCCTCCGTGGTCATGTCCACGGCCTTGTACATGTCGCCGTAGGCGTGGCGGGCGATGGTAATGGGGGCCTCCCAGTTTTTCACGACAGGCTTGATGCAGGGCAGGACAATGGGGGAGCGGAAGGCCGTGCCGTCCAGGATGGCCCGGATGGTGCCGTTGGGGGACCTCCACATCTCCGTCAGCTCCGGGTATTCCTCCATCCGCTGGCGGTTGGGGGTAATGGTGGCGCACTTCACCGCCACGCCCAGGCGGCGGGCGGCCTGGGCGGCGTCCACGGTGATTTGGTCTTTTGTGGCGTTGCGGCTCAGCAGCCCCAGGTCGTAGTACTCGGTCTTCAAATCCACAAAGGGCAAAATGAGCTTCTCTTTGATTACCCCCCAAAGAACGCGGGTCATCTCGTCTCCGTCCATCTCCACCAGGGGGGTGGTCATTTTGATTTTTTCCATAAAGCGCCTCCGTCAATTGGCTCGTTTGGCGTAGTAGTTCATGAGACAGCCGTCCAGGATAATCTCTTGTTCCTCCGCCGTCAGGCCCCGGACGTGGAGCAGGATGTCCGCCTCGCCGCCGTCCGCCTTGAGGACCTTTGCGGGGATGTCCTCCCGCCCCTCCGCAACGGCGGCGCGGATATGCGAAACAAACACGCAGTCCCCCGCCTCATAGGGGAACGCCGCCCCCTCGTCCAGGGTGAAGGGCAGGATGCCCCAGTTGATGCAGTTGGAGCGGTAGCGTTTTGTGGCAAACTCATAGCAGATATTGGCGAAGCCCCCCAGCACCTTCTGGCAGCTGGCGGCCTGCTCCCGGGCGGAGCCGTCGCCGGGGCGGTTGGCGAAGACGCAGGAGCCGAATTGGGTTTTCGCCGCGTCCGCGCCGCAGCGGTCCAGCAGGGCTTGCAGCCGCGCGGGCACGTCCCCGGCCAGCCGCCGGGCCTCGCTCTTTGCGATTTCTTTGGCGCGGCCCACATACTCCGGTTCCCGGCGGGACAGGGTGAACTCCGCCAGCCGCAGGGGGTTGGAGCGGTAGGAAGACGTTTCGCCGGAGGGGATCAGCTCGTCGGTGGTGGTCACGCCGTCCCGGAGGACCGCCGCCAGCTCCACCAGCAGGTTCTCCGCCAGGGGCTGCATCTTGGGCCAGTCGGTGATGTTGGGCCCCAGGATCAGCTCCTCCTCCGGGCGGGGATGGCCAAAGCCGTTGTAGACCCGCTTCTCATACACGCCCTTGTCAAAGTGGTAGGGACGCCGGACGGGCTGGTATTCGACTTCCGTGGCGGGGGTGATGTTTCCGCCGTTTAAGGCCGTGGCGGCGATGGACCGGGCGTCCATCAGGCACACGGCGGCGAACTGGCCCTCGCCGGGCTTGGAGCCCTCCCGGTTGGGGAAGTTTCGGGTGGTGTGCCGGAGGCTCAGGCCGTTGTGGGCGGGCACGTCCCCCGCGCCAAAGCAGGGCCCGCAGAAGCTGGGCTTGATCACCGCGCCGCTTTGGAGCAGGTCCGCCGCGGCCCCGATCTTCGTCAGCTCCAGGCTGACGGGCACGCTGGTGGGGTACACGTCCAGGGTGAAGTACCCGTCGCCGCAGCTCCCGCCCCGGAGGATGTCCGCCGCCTCGGTAATGTTGTCGAAAAGCCCCCCGGCGCACCCGGCGATGACCCCCTGGTCCGCCCAGACGCCGCCGTCCCGGACCTTTTGGGCCAGGTTGATCTTGGCCTTGGGATAGCGCTTCTGCGCGTCCGCCTCCACCTTTGCCAGAATGTCCGGGGCGCCCGCCAAAAACTCCCGGATGGTCCAGGCGTTGGAGGGGTGGAAGGGCAGGGCGATCATAGGCTCGATTTGGGAGAGGTCCAGCTCGATGTACTTGTCGTACCAGGCCCACTCGCCGGGATGGAGCTCTTTGTATTCCTCCCCCCGCCCGTGGGCCTCGTAGAAGCCCCGGGTCTCTTCGTCGGTCTCCCAGATGGAGGAGAGGCAGGTGGTCTCCGTGGTCATAACGTCGACGCCGTTGCGGTAGTCGATGGGCAGCCCCGCGATGCCCGGCCCGGCGAATTCCAGGACGCAGTTGTTCACAAAGCCGCTTTCAAAGGTGGCCTTCACCAGGGCGATGGCCACGTCGTGGGGGCCCACGCCCCGCCTGGGCGCACCGGTGAGGTAGACCAGGGCCACCTTGGGGTAGGGCACGTCCCAGGTGTTTTTCAAAAGCTGCTTACAAAGCTCCGGCCCGCCCTCGCCCACGGCCATGGTGCCCAGGGCCCCGTAGCGGGTGTGGGAGTCGGAGCCCAGAATCATCTTCCCGCAGCCCGCCAGCTGTTCCCGGGCATAGGAGTGGATGACGCTCTGGTTGGCGGGGACATAGATGCCGCCGTATTTCCGGGCGGCGGAGAGGCCGAAGACGTGGTCGTCCTCGTTGATGGTGCCCCCCACGGCGCAGAGGGAGTTGTGGCAGTTGGTCAGGGCATAGGGAATGGGGAACGCCCCCATGCCGGAGGCCCGGGCCTGCTGGATGATGCCCACGTAGGTGATGTCGTGGCTGGCCATGGCGTCAAAGCGGATCTGAAGCTTCTCCGGGTCGCCGGAGACGCTGTGGGCCTGGAGGATGCTCCAGGCCAGGGTCCGCTTCCGGCCCTCCTCCGCGGAGAGGGGGGCGGAGGCGTGGAGACGGCCGCTGGAGAGAAAAACGCCGTTGTCGTGAAGGGTGATCATAGCGGAAACCTCCTGAAATCAACTTCTGTCCGCCAGGGGCACATAGGCCCCCCGTTTGCAGATGGTCTTATAGGCGGGACGGATAATCCGCGGGTCGTCGGAGCAGCACTCCTCCATGCGGTGGGCGCACCAGCCGGCCATGCGGGCGCTGGCGAAGATGGCGGTGTAGAGGTCCGTGGGGATGCCCAGCAGCCGGTACACGAAGCCGGAGTAGAGATCCACGTTGGCGCAGATGGGCTTGTCGATGCCCCGGACCTCCTGGAAAACCTGGGGGGCCAAGCGCTCCACGGACTCGATGAAGTCCAGCTGGTCCACCATGCCCCGCTTTTCCGCCAGGTGGCGGGAGAACTGCTTGAGGATCTCCGCCCGGGGATCCGAGAGGGTATAGACCGCGTGGCCCATGCCGTAGATAAGGCCGGTGCCGTCCCCCAGCTCCCGGTTGAGGATGCGGACCAGCTGGTCTTTCACCTGGCCGTCGTCCTTCCAGTCCCGGACGGCGTTTCGCAGATACTGCATCATCTCCACCACCTTGATGTTGGCCCCGCCGTGGCGGAAGCCCTTCAAAGAGCCCACGGCGGCGGCGATGGAGGAATAGAAGTCCGTCCCGGTGGAGGTGAGGACCCGGCAGGCGAAGGTGGAGTTGTTGCCGCCGCCGTGCTCCGCGTGGAGGATCATGCAAAGGTCCAGAAGCTTGGCCTCGTCGTCGTCGAATTTCGAGTCCTTGCGCAGGGTGTAGAGGAAGTTCTGGGCCACGCTCAGATCCGTCCGGGGCCGGTGGAGGTAAAGGCTGTCCTTGTCGAAATAATGCCGCTTGGCGGCGTAGGAGTGGGCCACGATGGTGGGCGTCCGGGCCACCATGCGGAAGGATTTGAAGAGCTCGTTTTCCAGACTTCTGTTCTCCGCCTCGCCGTCGTGGGAGTGGAGGGCCAGGATGCAGCTGGCCAGCTTGTTCATGATGTTCTTGTTGGGGGAGCGGAGGATCATGTCCTCGGAGAAATAACCGGGCAGCTGGCTCCACCGGGCCATGAGAACCTGGAAGTCCTCCAGCTGGGAGAGCGTGGGCAGTTGGCCGAAGAGGAGGAGGTACACCGTCTCCTCAAAGCCGAAGCGGTCCTCCCGGATACAGCTTTGAATCAGATCCTCGATGCTGACGCCCCGGTAGAAGAGCCGCCCCTTCCGGGGAATCTTTTTCCCGTCCTTCAGGTCGTAGCCGTCCACGTCGCCGATGCTGGTGACTCCGGCGACGACGCCGGTTCCGTTGGGATACCGGAGGCCCCGCATCACGTCGCTTTCGGTCCGGCCGGAGGGGAAGATGTCGTTGTCCCGGATGAAGTCCTCGGAGCCGCTGACGAAGGAGAGGGAGGACTCGATCAGCTCCTGGTGCCGGAGCATCCGGTGAAGGTCGCGTTCGGTTTTGTAAGACATATCAGGAAACCGCCTTTAAAAAGTGTGGGCAGTCCGCCGGGAAGCGGGCGGCCCGCCGTGGGTATTTGATTCATTATAATGGATTCCGGGCCGGATTTCAATGCCACAAATCACCGATTATCCGGCGGGTTTTCGAGAGAAAACTGATTTTTTGAGCGCCGCCGCCCCCCATAGAGCCGAAAACGTAGAACAGACGGTGCTGTCAGTCTGAAAACTATAATCTTCCAGTGAGGTCAACATAAGAGCCGCATTTTTCATAACTTTGCTTGCGCATTGTGCCGGAAAATGGTATACTGAGGCGAAAAGGGAGGTTAAGGCATGGAGAGCATTGATTATCTGTGGAAGGACCGAAAGCGCTTTCTGGGCATGCCCCTGTCGTTTACCCGGTACCGCCTCAGCGAGGACCGGCTGTTCTGCGAGACGGGTTTTCTCAATGTGAAGTCCGACGAGGTGCTGCTTTACCGTGTGCGGGACCTGCGGCTGACCATGAGCCTGGGCCAGCGTATCTTTGGCGTGGGGACGGTGTGCGTAGTGTCGTCGGACAAGAGCATTCCGCACCTGGATCTGAAAAATGTGAAGGACCCCCGGACGGTGAAGGAGCTGATCCACAAGAACGTGGAGGCGGCCAAGGACAAGCGCCGCATGCGGGCCACCGAGCTTTTGGGCGGGGAGGACGGTCCCGTCTGCCAGGAGTACGGCGAGGACGCCGAACTGGATACGGAAGAGGACGAAATCTGAGTTTCGCGGCGGAGGGCCGCCCCACAAAGTGGGGCGGCCCTCCGCCGTAACGCTTTTCCCTGCGGGTCCGGTCACGCTTCCAGCAGGGACAGAATCCGCTTTTTATAGTCCAAAAATTCCCCGCTGACCGGGAAGGACGGGTCCCGGGGCCTGGGTGGGCGGATTGTCAGCTCCGCGGCGACGCGCCCCGGCCGGCCGGAGAGCACGCAGACCCGGTCCGAGAGGAGGATGGCCTCGTCGATGTCGTGGGTGATGAAAAGCGCCGCCATGCGCAGCTGGTCCATCATGCCCAAGTACCATTGGTGGATTTCCCGCTTTGTCAGGGCGTCCAGGGCGGAAAAGGGCTCGTCCAGCAGCGCCGCCAGGGCCACGGTGGGGATGGTCTGGGTGATGACCAGAATCGGGTACAGCGCCCGGTACAGGACCGGGACATGGTGCATCAGGGTTATCCGCCGCTTCTTCCCGAAGGGGACAAACTTTGACGAGGTGACAAAGGAGCAGGTGGAAGAAGCGGAACGGTGGATAAACAACTACCCACGGAAATTGCTTGGATGGAAGTCGGCAAGCGACCTGTTCAACGAAGAGCAAAGGGCGGCTTGACCGGCTGAAAGTGAATACAACTGTTCTGACCGGACGAGAAAACCTCGCCCGGTTAGGTTGTTATACCTATTTTGTTGTGATATAGCCTAAAAATGGTGCGGGCAGTTTGGCTGGTTTGCTGATTGTTCTAATTTACTGCAAATTATTCTTGACTTCTGGCGGCCTTTGCCGCTTTCCTGTCAAAAAGGGTTCGCTGTTCTTGCCTTTTATCCGCCCGGCGTTTATAATACAAAAATAAAGAGCTTGAATTTCGGCACGGATCGTCCGGCGGTACGGTCCGCCAAGGAAGCAGAAGGAGGAGAATCACGATGAAGGGACTGCCCAACGAGGAGCGGCAGCGCTTGGGGGCGCTGCTGGAAGAAGCCTCCCAAGCGGAGGTCATGGGGAAGATTCCCCAATTTTCCCAGGCGGAGGTGCACAATCTGGCACCGCTCCCGGCGCGGGCCCCGGAGGCCCTGGGGATGCTGGTGTTCAATATGGAGCGGGGCGTGTGCCTGGAGGAGCTGGGGGATTTTTTGGAAACCTGCCCGGCGGTCCGGCCCTTCGATGTGATTCTGGCCAATGAGCTGGACGACGGCTGCGTCCGCTCCGGCGGAAAGGACACCACTTTGGAGCTGGCGAAGCGGCTGGGGATGAACGCGGCGTTCGGCCTGGAGTTCATCGAGCTGGTGAACGGGGAGGACTCCAAGGGTTTCCACGGCAACGCCATCTTCTCCCGCTGGCCCATCAAACGGGCCAAGGCGGTCCGCCTGCCGGAGCAGTACAACTGGTACTTTGACCGCCAGCGGCGGATTGGCGGGCGGCTGGCCGTTTTGGCGGAGCTGGACGTGGCGGGCACGCCGGTGGGCGTGGGCGCCATCCACCTGGAGAACCGGACCCACGGCCCAGGCCGCCGGGCCCAGCTGTCAGCCGTGCTGGCGGAGGCGGAGGCCATGTTCCCCGGTATGCCGGTGATTTTGGGCGGGGACCTGAATACCAACACCTTCGACGGCCGGGACAAGGACGCCATCCGGGCCGTGGCGGGAAGCCCTGAGCTCCAGCGCCGGTGTTTGGAGGATGTGGCGGACTGGGAGGAATGCCTCCCGGCGGCGGAGGAAGCGGGCTACCGCCTCCTGCCGGACAGGGCCGCGGCCACCCGGCGCAAGCCCCTCCCCGGCGGGGGGCATCTGGATCTGCGGCTGGACTGGCTGCTGGTCCGGGGCCTGGAAACGGGGGAGAGCCGCACCGTCTCCACCCGGAAGGAGGACTGCGGCTTCGCCCTGCCCGGCAGCGCTTTGGCGGCGTTCACCGGGGAGGAGCTTTCCGACCACAACGCGGTCTGGGCCTCCTGCGCCCTGAAGTGAGAACCCCGCCAGGCCGAACGCCGCCGGGCGGAGATTCCGGCGGGGAGGAGGAACGCCGCCTTCGCCGGGCACATCACCGGGCGGAGCTTGGAACCCGAAGAGAAACCGGGGGCGTACAAGAACGGTGCGCCCCCGGTATTGTTCCATGTAAGCCCGGCGTTTTTTCAAACCGGAGCTTATTCCTCCTCGTCCGTAACAATGAGGCCATAGCCGCCGCTCTTCCGGCGGTAGACGATGCACAGGCTGTCGTCCTCGCTGCTGCGGAAGACGAAGAAGCTGTGGTCCAGCAGGTTCATCTGCAGGATGGCCTCTTCCGTGCTCATGGGCTTTACGGCGAAGCGCTTGGTGCGGACCACGGGGAATTCCTTCTCCTCCGCCACGTCGAAGTCGGTGGACGGGGCGGGAGGCGGGAAGCCCTCGCTCCGCAGGCGCTTGGACAGCCGGGTCTTGTTCTTCAAAATCTGGCGCTCGATATAGCCCACGGCGGCGTCCACGGCGCCGCGCATATCGCCGTCCGGCGCCTCCGTCTGGGCCCGGAGCAGAGCGCCGCCGCTCCGAACGGTGATCTCCACTGTGCAGCGGTGGTCCTTCTCCACCGAGAATGTCACAAACGCGGTGGTGTCCTCCCGGAAATACTTTTCCAGCTTCGCGATTTTCTTTTCTGTGTAAGCCTTGATGGAATCGTTGAGGGAGACCTTTTTGCAAGCGTAGGTGTACTTCATCGAGATCGCTCCTTTCGTGTGAAAAAGGGCCGGTAAGATCGTTGCGGAGGCCCTTTTGTATAATATAACATATTTGTATTGAAATGGGAAGAGGAAACCGGCGTTTTTTCAAAAGATTCACAAAATTTTTCCGCCGCACCCGCCAAGCGGCGGCTTTCGACAAAAGAAGTCGGAAAACGGCAAAACTTTCTATTTACAAGACCTGGAAAACATGGTACTTTGATATAGGAAGCTTTCCAATATCCCACCCGCTTGGGCCGCATGGCGTTTGTCCGTGCGGCTCCTTTTTATGCCATGAAGAAAACCGCCCGGCTCCGGGCGGTTTTTGCTCTTTTTTTATCTCCGTCTTCTCCCCCGTTTGCCGTCCATGCTGCGGTTCAGATCCGCCATCTTCCCCTCGGAGGAGGAGAGGAAGCGCTTCAGCTTGTCCTCAAAGGCCTGATCCCCGGACGGCGGCAGGGGCTCCGGCCTTCCCCGGCCCTGGAACTGCGGCGGGACGGACCCGGAGGCCGCCGCCGGCCTGGGGCCGCCCTGGGGGCCCGGGGCGGGCCTGGGGGAACGGGGGGCCCGCCGCTCCTGCTGGGGCAGGGCCTTTTTAATCGAGAGGTTTACCCGCCCGTTCTCCGCGGACAGGACAAGGACCTTTACGGCCTGCCCCGTCTGGAGGTGGTCGTGTACGTCCTCCACAAAGGTGTTGGCAATCTCCGAGATATGTACCAGCCCGGAGCCGCCTCCTTCCAACGCCACGAAGGCGCCGAATTTCATGATGCTGGTGACTTTGCCTTCCAGAATGCTCCCAACCTGAGGCTCCATACGGTTTCTAGTTTCTCCTTCCCTTGATTCGCGTGGTAAAGCGGGGCCCAGTCAGCTGCCCACGTCGAAGACGTACTCCCCGGGCAAAAGCCAGCCCAGCTCCCGGCGGGCGATCTCCTGCATCTTCTCAGGCGTGCAGCCCTCCTCGATGTCCGTCGCCAGGGCGTCGTTCTCCTGGCGCTTGCCCTCCACCTCGGCGGCTACCCGCGCCTTTTCCGTCTCGGCGTCCGCGACCTGCTCCCGCAGGGCGTACACCTCGCAGACCAGCGCGGCCAGCAGAATTACGATTAACAGCTTGGTCAGAAGGCCCGTGCGGAGCTTTACCGCCTTCGGCGTTTTTCGCTGCTTTGCCATGTCTGCGCTCTCCTTTCCCGGGCCCATACCCACTTTTCCTTATTGTAAAGCATTTGCGCCAAAAATAAAAGAGGTTTTTTCCGCGGCGGAGCGTTTTTTTATAAAAATTTCCGGCCCACCGCAGAGGCAGGCACAAAAGACGCCACAAAAAGGCCAGCGTATCCGCCCAAAAAGCCCACAGAGGGCGCAGAAGCTCCGAAAAAGCGCAGAAAAACAAGACCGCGCCCCCCAGGGCTCCCAGGATTACAAATCCCCGGAGCTGGCCCTCGGCCCGGCGCAGCAGGAAGAGGAACATGGCCCCGCCCACCGCCAGGCAGTAGGCCCCGTCCAAAAGGGCGGTGGCCCGGGGAGCCCGCACCCGGAAGGGGCGCAGCAGATCATACAGCAGCCCGGCGGACAGCCCCAGGAGAATGGACTGCCCGAACACCAGCAGCTGCTGGGCTGCCCGGCTTTCCATGCTCAACCGAACAGGCGGCCCAGGAAGCCTCCCCGGCCGGAGCCCTGGTCCTCATAGGTCAGGGAGTCGATCCTCCCGTCCACGTGAAGCTCGCCTCCGTCCAGAGACAGCTTTCCGATATGAAGGTCTTCCCCCGTGACGACCAGGGTTCCCACGGCGGTGGACATGACGATGCCGGTCTCGTCAAAGCGCTCCACGTCCTCCACGCCGGAGACGGTCAGGCTTTCCCGCCCGTCCAGCTCCAGGCGGTGGGCGGCGGCTTGGGGCAAAGCGTAATCGTTCATGGTTCGTCCCTCCCTGTCCAAAGAATATGGCGGGAGGGCCGGGATTAGAACCTGCGTTTATAGGGGAAAACGGCCGGATGGGCGGGGAAAGACCCGCCCGGACCGGGTTCGGCGGCTGGGAATCCAGGTTCTAGGATAACTGCCTGTAAAGCGCGGCGGCGTCGGCCTGCCGCACCGTCTCCTGGACAGACAGCACTTCCACCGTCACCTCCCGGGCCCCCAGGCGGAGCGTGATTTGGTCCCCTTCCTTCACCTCGTATGAGGCCCGGGCGGGGCGGCCGTTGACGCAGACCAGCCCGCTGTCGCAGGCCTCGTTGGCCACGGTCCGCCGCTTGATAAGGCGGGAGACCTTCAAATATTTGTCCAGGCGCATAGCGCGCCCTCCTTTCTCCGGAAAAATAAACAGCCGGCAAAGCCTGCCGGCTGTTCAAAAAGGGCGTTAACCGAATCAGCCGCCCACGATGTCCTTCAGGACTTTGCCGGCCTTGAACACGGGCACGGTGGAGGCGGGGATTTCGATGGGCTCCTTGGTCTTGGGGTTCCGGCCCACGCGGGCGGCGCGTTTCTTAACCTCAAAGGAGCCAAAGCCCACCAGCTGGACCTTTTCGCCCTCCTTCAGAGCGTCGGTGATGGCATCCAGCGTAGCGGTAATGACGGTCTCGGCGTCTTTCTTGGAGACCTCCGCGGCCGCGGAAACAACGTTGATGAGTTCTGCTTTGTTCATGAATGGTATCCTCCTGCAATCATTTGTGTTCTGGTATCTTACTATTCTTAACGCAAACGCGTGTTAAGACTCCTCTTTTTTGGAGGATTTCCAGAGCTCCACCAGCTCCGCCTCGGCGTATTCGCCCAGAGGCTTGTCCGCCATGGCCTCCACCCGGCGGAAGCGCCCGTCAAACTTGTCGCAGGCCCGGTGCAAAGCGTCCTCCGGGTCCACGCCGGACATCTGGGCCACCTTGGCGGTGATGAAGAGCAGGTCGCCCAGCTCCTCCCGGATGCCGTGGGGCTCGTCCGTTCCGGCGCCGGCCTCCAAGGCCTCCCGCAGCTCCCGGACCTCCTCCTCCAGCTTCCCCAGGGCGCTGAGAGCGCTGGCCCAGTCAAAGCCCGCTTTGGCGGTCTTTCCGGCGATTTTCTCCGCCCGCCAGAGGGCGGGCAGGGTGTGGGGCACGGACTCGATGGCGTCGGCGGTGGTGGACTGGGATTTCTCCTTCCGTTTCAGGGCCTCCCAATTTACCAGGACCTCCTTGCTGTCCGCAACCTCCACGGTGCCGAAGACGTGGGGATGGCGGTACACCAGCTTCTGGGCCACGCCGTCGACGACGTCGTCCATGGTGAACCGGCCCCGCTCCGCCTCAATCTGGGCGTGGAAGGCCGCCTGCATCAGCACGTCTCCCAGCTCCTCGCACATGCCTGCCGGGTCGTCCCGGTCGATGGCGTCCAGAGCCTCGTAAGTCTCCTCCAGGAAGTTCCGGCGGATGGACCCGTGGGTCTGCTCCGCATCCCAGGGGCAGCCCCCCGGCGCCCGGAGCAGCCGCATGATTTCCAGGAAATCCTCCCAGCCGTAACGGCGCTTACATTGAAAATCTACCATAGATTGCCCGCCTTTGCAAGAAATTTCGAGAAAAAAGTTGGTATGAGGCCATATTTTTTGTCAATTTTCCGCACGTTTTAGCGCAAATGCAACAATTTTGCCAATTTTGCCCCATGGGGCACCGTTTTCAGGTCTTCCGCCCGCAGAATCCGCAGGGCGACCACCAAAATGGCGTAAACGATTACCCCCGCCAGGATGCCGCAGAGGGTGGCAATGGCGTTGGCCCCGTAGGCGGAGTGCCCGGACAGGACCCGGCTCACAAGGCCGTGGGTGGCCCAGGCTCCGCCGCCCATGAGGGCGGTGGCCACGGCGGGCTTAAAGAAGAGCTGGAAATACCTGGGTTTCGTGGGAGAGTATTTCCAGACGAAGAACAGGTTCAAAAGGGCGATGACAACATAGCAGCAGAGCGTTGAAATGGGCGCGCCGTGGATGTTGATCTCCGGGGTGCCCACCAGGATATAGTTCATCGCGATTTTGACCACGCCTCCGGCCACGACGGTGTAAATGGGTATGCGCACCTTGCCGTAGGTCTGCAAAATGGCGTTGGTGAGGTTCATGACGCAGATGAAGATACAGGCAAAGCCCAAAACCCGCAGATGGGGCCCCGCCGCCAGGGCGGCCTCCGGCTGGGCCGGGAGCACCAGGCGCATGATGGGGGTGGACAGCACGCTGAGCCCCACGCCGCAGGGCAGGGCCAGGATGGCGATGAGGCGGAAGGCGGAGGAGATGATCCGGTCCGCTTCCCGGTGGTCCCGCCGGGCCAGGGCCGCCGCCGCCACGGGGATCAGGCTCATGGTTACCGGGAAGACGAAGGAGGGCGGCAGATTCACCATGTCCATGGCGTAGCCGTAGGCCCCCTTCAGGGCGGAGGCGGCCTCCTCCGTCAGGCCCAGGCCGTTTTGCAGCCGCCCCAGTACGATGGAGGTATCCACCAGCGTGATGATGCTCATGGCCGAGTTGCTCAGGGTGATGGGCACCCCGATGACCAGAATATGCCTGGCCAGGGTCCCCCGGCTCTCCGGGACATCCAGGGTCTCCGCCCGGGAGCGGTGGGTCAGCAGGTAGCCGATCAGGAAGAGCATGGACAGTACGGTGCCGATGGTCACGCCCAGGATGGCCCCCGCCGCCACAAACTTCTGCCCCATACCCGCCTGGAAAATATACCACGCCAGCGCCAGGCCGATGCCCAGCTTGCTCAGCGCCTCCAGCACCTGGGAGACGGCGGTGGGGGTCATGTTCCCCTGGCCCTGGGTGTAGCCCCGCATACAGGCCAAAAGGCACACGCAGAACACCGCCGGGGACAGCGCCCGGATGGCCCAATAGGCGCTCTCGTTATGGAGCCGGGCGGCCACCCAGCTGGTGCCGAAGAACATGATGGCAAACCCCGCCAGACCCAGGGCGAAGAAGATCCAGATGGCCGTGCTGAAAAGCTTGCGCTTCTCGTTCTCCCGGCCCCGGGCCTGGGCCTCGGACACCAGCTTGGAAAGCGCCAGGGGCAGGCCTGCCGTGGAGATGGAGAGGAGGACGTTGTAAATCTGATAGGCGGAGTCGAAGTAGGTCTTGCCTTCTTCGCCCAGAATGTTGTTCAGGGGGATCTTGTAAAAGAAGCCGATGCCTTTGACAATGGCCACTGCGGAGGCCAGGATGGCCGCGCCGCCCAGGAAGGACTGTTTTTTCTTCGTCGACATGGAAAGCATACCTCAAATACTTCAAAAAATGCGCGGACAGCCTCTGTCCGTGAGGGGCGGGCCCCATTGTCCACTCTATGGGACCGGGACCCGCCTTAGACCAGATTCCCTCCAGCGGCACAACCCGCTTTTTCAAAGGCTTACAGCCGTTCTAAGCAGCCCTTCACCAGGGCGGTGAACTTGGGGCCCGCGGCCTCGCCCGCGGCGATGACCTCGTCGCCGGAGAGGGGCTGCTCCAGCACGCCCGCCGCCATGTTGGTGCAGAGGGTGAAGCCCAAGACCCCCATGCCGCAGTGGGCGGCGGTGATGGCCTCCGGCACCGTGGACATACCCACGGCGTCCGCCCCCAGCAGGCGGGCGGCCTTGACCTCCGCCGGCGTCTCATACTGGGGACCGGGGAAGAACATGTAGACGCCCTCCTTGAGGTCCAGGCCCTGGGCCTTGGCGGCGGCGCGGGCCTTTTCCTGAAGGGCGGGGGTGTAGACGTGGCTCATGTCCGGGAAGCGGGGGCCCAGCTCGTCCATGTTGGGCCCGCAGAGAGGGCTGACGCCGAAGAGCTTGATGTGGTCCGTAATCAGCATGATGTCCCCGGCGGTCCAGGCGGTATTCACCGCCCCGGCGGCGTTGGTCACCACCAAAGTCCTGACGCCCAGGGCCCGGGCCACCCGGACGGGATAGGCCGCGTCGGCGAAGGACCAGCCCTCGTAGGTGTGGAGGCGGCCCTGCATGACCGCCGCGTCCCGGCCCGCCAGCTTTCCAAAGAGAAATTGGCCCTTGTGGCCGGGGGCGGTGGAGCGCTTCATGTGGGGGACTTCCGCATAGGGCACGGCGATGGGGCTTTCCATCTCGTCCGCCAGGGCCCCCAGGCCGGAGCCCAGAATCACCAGCACCTGGGGCTGGAAGCCGTTCAGCGTTTCCCGGAGAGCCTGAGCGCTCTCCTGAACCTGTTGATACGTGTAGAATTCCATATTCATCCTCCTGTCAGTTCAGCTTTTCGCCGCAGGCGCGGCAGAATTGGTCTCCCTCCTGCGCGGCCTCGCCGCAGCTGGGGCAGGCAGGGCCTTCCGGCGTCCGCCCCAGGGTTTCGTTAAGCTCCGCCAGGCGGGCTTTCAGATCGTCGATTTCCCGGAGCTTTTCCAGCAGCTCCTCGGACTCCGTCAGGTTTCCGGCGTGGGTGCCATAGACGATCTCACCGGCTTCCATCAGCTTCTCGTCCATCTCGCCCTCCACACGGGCGGCCTGATAGCGGAGCCGCACGGCCTCCGCCGCCTTCTCCGCCCCCTCACAGGCCAGGCCCAGGGTCCCAAGGGCCAGGGTTCCCGCCGCCTCCACGCCGGTGCGGAGGGTGTCCAGCAGGTCATACAGCTTCTCCTGTTTGTGCATAGTGCCGCTCCTTTCGTCTCCCGTTTAGTGATTGTCGTAGGGGCTTCCGCCGATGAACTCCCGGGACAGGGACTTGGCGGGGATATGCTTTTCGTCCAGGGCCTCAATTTTGTCCAGGCCCCGGAGGATGTCCTCCACCACCTGGTACTTCCCTTTGGGAAGCTCCTCCAGCAGGGGGACCACAAAGGGCTTCAGGGCGCTGGCGCTGAGGGCCAGGGAGGAGTCGAACATCAAATCCGCGTTTTCCTTGTAGGGGGAGATATACAGCCGCTCTCCCCGGCGGACGTTCTCCCACAGCTTCAAGGTAAAGGCCGCGTCGCTGCCCCGGAACTTGAAGTCCCGGACAATGCGGCGGCAGAGGCGGATCCAGGACTTGTCAAACACCAAAGAACCGTCCTCGTCCAGAATATCGCTCCGGGCGGCGATATAGAGTTTGAAGGCCCTGGGGTTCTTTCCCACGATGATGTCGTTCAGGGCGTGGATGCCCTCGAAAATCGCCATGTCGTCCTTCCCCAGCCGCATGGGCCGGGCGAAGATGTCCGAGCGCATCTGCCGGGCAAACTCGTATTTCGGAACATGAATCAGCTCCCCCCGGTCCAGCATGGCGAAGTGCTGGTTCAGCAGGTCCACATCCAGGCAGAAGGGGGACTCGTAGTCAATGGCTCCCTCCCGGTTCCGGGGGAAGGTCTCCGGGTCCATGGTCTTGAAATAGTTGTCCATGGAAACCGTGTGGGTCACAATGCCCATCTCCACCAGCTTTTCCTCGATTTTCAGCGCGGTGGTGGTCTTCCCGGAGCCGGAGGGGCCGGAGAGGAGGATGATGTGGGACTCCCCCCGGTGATCCGCAATCTTCCGGGCGGCGGTGTCCACTTTTTTCGCGAACTGCTCATCGCACTCCTGGGCGAAGGCGGCGGGGTCGCTGCGGATGGCCTCGTTGATCTGCTTTAGGGAATACATGGATTCGGCTCCTTTCCGTTCATCTGGCATAGAAGGCGGCGAAATCCGCCTGATTGGACCGCGGTTTGTCCGGGCGTTCCGTGTACTCCTTGGGAAACTTGGGGTTGAAGCGCCGCTGGATCAGCCGCCGGGCCGGGTCCACCATTTTTGTGGACCCTCCCGCGCCGAAGGAGAGGATGGAGCAGAGCTCCGACATGATATAGATGTTGTAGAGGCATTCCCCGCCGGGGCGGGTCCAGCCGATATTTTCAAAGCTGCCGGACATGTATTTCTGCCGGTAGAGGTAATAGGGGGCGTATCCCGCTTCCCGCAGGGCGGGCTCCGCGTAGTCCAGCATTTCTCCCACCGCCTCCGGGCCGGGGATGGCCAGGCCCTCCAGCAGGATGCGGCTGCCCTTTTTCAGCGCCAGGGTGTGGACGGTAACGTTGTCCGTGCCAAACGCCAGGCAGCGCTCCAGGGAGCGGCGGAAGCCCTCCGCCGTGTCCTCCGGCAGTCCCGCGATGAGATCCATGTTCACATGGGGAAAACCGCACTTCGCCGCCAGCTCCATGGCTTCTTCGATGTCGCCGGGGCTGTGGCGGCGGCCAATGGCCCGGAGGACGCTTTCCTCCATGGTCTGGGGGTTTACGGAGATGCGGTGAACGCCGTGGGCCTTTAAAACCGCCAGCTTCTCCGCCGTGATGGTGTCGGGCCGTCCCGCCTCCACGGTAATCTCGCCGCAGGCGTCCAGGGCGGGGCCGAAGGCCGTCTCAAAGGCCGTCAGCACCCGGTCCAGCTGGGGGGCGGTCAGAGTGGTGGGCGTGCCGCCGCCCATATACATGGCCCGGACGTTCAAGCCCGTCTCCCGGGCCATGCGGCCCCCGGCCTCGATCTCCGCCGCCAGAGCGTCCACGTAAGGGTCCACCAGGGAAAAGCTCTTTTCCACCGACTGGCTGACAAAGGAACAGTAGGCGCAGCGGGTGGGGCAGAAGGGAATGCCGATATAGACGGCGATGTCCCGGGGGCCCAGACCTTTCGCGGCCTCAAAGGCCGCCGTCCCCGTCTCCAGGGCCAGGGCGGCCCGGCGGGGGGTGACATAATAAATTTTCTCCAGCAGCTCCCGGGCCGCGCCGGGCGTCCTGCCCGCCGTCAGGGCTTCCGTCACCAGCTTGTCGGGCCGGACCCCGGTGAGCATCCCCCAGGGGGGCTGTCCGCCGGTGAGCATCTGATAGGCCCGGAAAAAAGCCGCGCCGATGGCGTAGCGCCTTTGGCCCTCCCGCCCGTAGGGCGTGCGGCCCCCCAAAGGCACGCCCATGCTGAAGGGAACGGCCTCTCCCTGCCAGCACAGTTCTACTAGGGCGTGGCCCCGCTCTTCGTCCTCCCGCCAGGTGACAATGGCCCAGTTCTCCTCCCGGACAGGCCGGACCGGCTCATAGACCGGAAGCTCGCCGGGGAAGAGATTTAAGAGGCTCTGCTCAACCGTGTAGCGCTCGTCGTGGCCGCGAAATTCCAGTTTCATGTCGTCTCCCGCAGGGCCTGGCGGAGGTAGGGATTCTGCCGCCGCTCCTTCTCCAAGGTGCTGACGTCCATGTGGCCGGGAAGGATCTGGAGGTCCCCCTCCAGCTCTCCCAGGCGGCGCAGGGAGGCCAGCATCTTGGGCACGCTGCCGCCGGGGAAGTCCGTCCTCCCGCAGGACCCGGCAAAGAGGGTGTCCCCGCAAAAGAGCAGATCGCCGCAGCGGAGGGTGACGCTGCCCTCGGAGTGGCCGGGGGTGTGAAGGACCTGGATTTTTACAGCGTCTCCCCCGAAGGCGATCCAGGCCCCCTCGTCGTAGAGATTCGCGCCCTGGATTTGGGTGCGCAGCGGAAACAGGGACGGGTCCACGTCCTCCAGATCCTTCCGGTGGATATAAAGCGCCGCCTGGGGAAAAGCCCGCTCCAGCTCCGCCGCGCCGCCGGTGTGGTCGTAGTGTCCGTGGGTCAGGAGAATGTAGCGAAGCTTTGCCCCCTCCAGAGCCCTGATAATCTCCGGCGCGTCCCCGCCGGGGTCAATCACCGCCGCCTCGCGGGTTTTCTCATCCTCCAAAATATAGCAGTTGGTTCCCAAGGGGCCCACCTGCATCATTTTCACATTCATTGGAGTTTCCTCCTCTCTTGGCTCCATAGTCTCAGGAATCGCCGGGGAGCTGGTCGGACTGGTCCTCGAAGCCGGAAAAGTCCAGGGTCTTCCCCTGCCACGCGGCCCGGAACATGTCCACGGCCCGCCCGGCTCCGCCGCAGCGCTCCATGTAGTGCCTGCCCTTGTCGTCGTTCCAGCCCACGCCGACCACATACTCGCCGGTGTGGGGGCCCGCCAGGGCCACGGCGCTTTGAATAAACCAGTAGTCCTGCCCCTTCCTCTGCTCTAAAATCACAAAGCTGTCTTCATGGGGACAGAGGCCGTCCAGGGCCTTGGTCACGTCCTCCCAGGAAACATGCGCGACGGGCATCCCGTTCACCGACAGGCTCCAGCTCCAGCCGCTGCGAGGCTGGGCGCCCAGAGAACATTCGTTTTGAAAGAAATTGGAAAACAACCCCATGAAAGCACCCGTCCTTTCTTTCTGATGATTCAATTGGTCAGGGCTTCTCCGTATCAAAGAGGATGGTCACCGGGCCGTGGTTCAGGGATTCCACGTCCATCTTCGCGCCGAATTCCCCATGCTCCACCGTGAAGCCCCGCTCCCGGCAGTGGGCCATAAATTTCTCATAGAGGGGAACGGCCAGATCCGGCTTCGCCGCGCCGGAGAAGCCCGGGCGGCGGGAAGAGGTATCCGCAAAGAGAGTAAACTGAGAGATCACCAGAAGGCTTCCGCCAACCTGCTCCAGATTCCGGTTCATCTTTTCGTTCTCATCTTCAAAGATGCGAAGGTTGCAGATTTTTTCCGCCAGCTTTACGGCGGTTTCTTCCGTATCAGCCGGCGCCACCCCCAAAAGGACCAAATAGCCCTCTCCGATTTGGCCCGTAACGGCCCCCTCGATGGTAACCGACGCGTGTTTCACGCGGGTGACAACCGCGCGCATAGCCAATCCCTCCTTTTATAATTGTACGTTATAATTGTACGCCATAGCCCCACACCCCAACCAAGCCCCCGTCCCCCGTCCCCCCGCAGGGAAGGGGGAATGCTCAAGGGGGGACGAAGTCCCCTCTTGAAGGGAGGCGGAGGAAATGGAGCGGAATGGATGTCCGGCGGAGCCGGACGGAATGGAGCGCAATTTTCGACGCCGCTATCCGGCGGGGCGCGTCACTTGCAGCACCCCGGAAATTTGGTTCAGCTTGTTCATGATGGCCTTCATCTGGGCCCCGTCCCGGACCCGGATTTCCAGGCGGATAACGGCGAAGCCGTCCTCCGTGCTCCGGGAGTTCAGGCCGGAGAGAAAGGTGTTGGTGCTGGAGAGGGCCGTGGAGATATCCAGAATCAAGCCCATCCGGTCCTTGCTCATCACGTCGATGGTGGTGGGATAGCTTTCATTGGTATCCTTGCCCCAGGAGACTTTCAGCCAGCGGCCCTCCTGGCCCGCCCGGCGCTCCGGCGCGGCGTTGGGGCAGTCCGCCCGGTGGACGGACACGCCGTAGCCCCGGGTGATAAAGCCCACAATCTCGTCCCCCGGCACGGGGGTGCAGCAGCGGGAGAACTTTACCAGGCAGTTGTCCAGCCCCTCCACGATGATGCCCTGCTCGCTCTTGCTCACCGGCTTGGCGGGCACCAGGATGGGGGCCTCCTCGGGCTTGAGGGTCAGCTCCTCCGCCTGGTGCTGGCGGGCGATGCGCAGCAGCTCCCCCTTCATCCGGCTGACGGCCTTCTGGGCGGTGAAGCCGCCGTAGCCGATGGCGGCATACATCTCCTCCAGGCTGCCGTAGGTGACCTTTTTCAGCAGCAGGGGCAGATTCTCCGGGTCCGTCACGTCCTTCATGGCGAGGCCCGCGTGCTTGAGCTCCTGCTCAAAGGAGGAACGGCCGTTGGCGATGTTTTCCTCCTTTTTCTCCTTCTTAAACCACTGGCGGATTTTGCTCCGGGCCTCGCTGGACTTGGCGATTTTCATCCAGTCCCGGCTGGGGCCCTTGGCGGACTTGGAGGTCATGATCTCCACAATGTCCCCGTTTTTTAAGATGTGGTCAAAGGTGACGATGCGGTTGTTTACCTTGGCCCCCACCATGCGGTTGCCCACGGCGGAGTGGATGGCGTAGGCGAAATCAATGGGCGTGGCCCCGGCGGGGAGGTTCTGCACATCCCCGTTGGGGGTGAAGACGAAAACCTCGTCGGCGAACATGTCGACCTTTAAGGAGTGGATATACTCCTCCGCGTCGGCCCCCTCCTGGTTCTCCAGCAGGCGGCGGACCCACTCGTATTTCCCCTCGGTGCCCGCTCCCTGGCCGTGCTGCTTGTACTTCCAGTGGGCGGCCACGCCGTATTCCGCCACCTCGTGCATCTTCCAGGTGCGGATCTGCACCTCAAAGGGCAGGCCGTCGGGGCCTATGACGGTGGTGTGGAGGGACTGGTAGCCGTTGGGCTTCTCGGTGCCGATATAGTCCTTGAACCGGCCCGGAATGGGCTTGTAAATGTCGTGGATGACGCCCAGGACATTGTAGCAGTCCCCCACCGTGTCCACCAGCACCCGGAAGGCAAAGAGGTCGAAAATCTCGTCCAGGGACTTGTTCTGGTTGAACATCTTCCGGTAGATGGAGTAGGGGTGCTTGATGCGGCCGTAGACCATGTGCTGGATGCCAAGCTCCGTCAGCCGGTCGTCCATCTGGGTCTGGGTGCGGAGGAGGAAGGCGTCGTACTCCGGCTTTTTGGCGTCCAGCCGGGTGATGATCTCCTCATAGCCCACCGGGTCCAGATATTTAAGGGACAGGTCCTCCAGCTCCCACTTGATGCGCTGCATCCCCAGGCGGTGGGAGATGGGGGCGTAAATCTCCATAGTTTCCAGGGACTTTTGCTTCTGCTTCTCCGGAGACTGGTATTCCATGGTCCGCATGTTGTGGAGCCGGTCGGAGACTTTGATGAGGATGACCCGGATATCCTTGCTCATGGCCATGAGCATCTTCCGGAGGTTCTCCATCTGCTCGTCTTCCTTGGTGGCGTACTGGATGCGGGTCAGCTTGCTGACCCCCTCCACCAGATTGGCGATGGTGGGCGAGAACATCCGGGCCACATCCCCGTGGGTGGCGGGCGTGTCCTCAATCACGTCGTGGAGCAGGGCCGCCTCGATGGACTCGGAGTCCAGCTTCAGCTCCTCCGCCACGATTTGGGCCACGGCCAGGGGATGGATGATATAGGGCTCGCCGCTTTTGCGCTTTTGCCCCTCGTGGCAGCGGTCGGCGTACTCGAACGCGGACCGGATATGGTCGAAGTCGGCGGCGGGGTTGTAGCCGCGGACGGTTTTTTCCAAAAGCTCGTACTGTTCCTGTACGGTCATCTCAGGTCGCCTCCTTTTCCCGCAGGCGGAGAAGATACGGACAGTCGTCCCAAGTCACGTCCTCCGGGTCTCCCATCAAATACATCGCCAGCCAGTCGCCCTCCCTGGTCAGGGACACCAGGCCCCGCTCCTGGAAGACCGCCAGGGCGAGATACGCCCGCAGAAAGCTCTCGCTTCCCCCGATTCTGGCGGCGATGCTCCGCAGGAAGGGCAGACGCTCCTTCCGGGCTTTTCCCTGGCGGAGGAGCTCCGTCAGGGCCTTCCAGCAGTCCTGGTACTGGCTGGGGCTGGCCTTCAGCCGGGCCAGCTCCTGCCGGGTCAGGCTCTCTCCCCGCACCAGGCGGCCCACAAGGGCCTGGGCCGCCGCCTCGCTGCGGCTGGGGCTGAGGGAGGGCCGCACGTCCACCAGCTGCAATTGCAGGGTCGTGTTTCCCCGGAAGGTGTTGGCCTGGAGGTAGAAGGCGGCGTCCACCCGGCTGCCGGGGACGATGCCGCACTCCTCCGCTGTGACGGAGAAGAAGATGGCGTCGAAGCGGCTGACGCCCTTGCTCAGGCGCAGCTTCAGGTGTTTTCCCTGCCCCACGGGCTGCACGGCCTCCGCCGTGGCCCCCAGCAGGGCGAAGACGGGCCTGGGGTTCCCCGCGCCGTAAGGCTCCAGCCGTTCCAGCTGCTCGGCCTCCTCCAGGGTCAGCTCCGCGGGGGAGGACACCGCCGCGTCCACCTCCAGAGAGCTCACCGGCGGTTCCCCTCCGGTGACGGAGCGGACATAGCGGTTCATCCGGGTCCGGAAATCCTCAATGTTGTCCTCCGGGATGGTGAACCCGGCGGCCAGCTCGTGGCCCCCGAAGCCGTCCAGCAGGTCCGCGCAGGACTCTAAGGCGGCGAAGAGGTTGAAGCCGCCGTAGGACCGGCAGGAGCCCCGCCCCGTGCCGTCTTTCAGGTGAATCATGAAGCTGGGGCAGGAGTACTTCTCGCTGAGGCGGGAGGCCACGATACCCACCACGCCCTGGTGCCATTTCTCGCTGGCAAGGACCAGGGCGCTGCGCTCCTCCTGCCGCAGGGCCTGGATCTGCCGCACCGCGTCCGCGCAGATGGCCTGCTCCACCGCCTGGCGCTCCCGGTTCAGCTCGCAGAGCGCCCGGGCCAGCTCCTCCGCCCGGGCCAGGTCCCGGGTCTCCAGCAGATCCGCCGCCAGGTCCGCCGCCCCCATGCGCCCGGCGGCGTTGATCCGGGGGGAGAGGACAAAGCCGATTTGAATGGAGGTAACGGGCTTTTCCTCCAGTCCCGCCTCCCGCAGGAGGGCGCGGACCCCCACAAAGTCCGTGTGGGGCAGGGCCTCCAGGCCGCAGGCGACAATGGCCCGGTTTTCCCCCTCCATCCGCATCACGTCGGCCACGGTGCCGATGGCGGCCAGGGCGGAATAGCGGGCGAAGAGGGCGTCCTCCCGGTTCTCGCCCCCCAGGGCCAGCACCAGCTTCAACGCCACGCCGCAGCCCGCCAGGAACTTGAAGGGGTAGGGACAGTCGGGCCGGTGGGGGTCCACCACCGCCACGGCGGCGGGCAGCTCCTCCTTGCATTCGTGATGGTCCGTTACCACCACGTCCAGACCCAGGGAGGCCGCGAAGTCCACTTCCTCGTTTCCGGTGATGCCGCAGTCCACGGTAATCATCAGCGTGACCCCCTGGTCCCGCAGGCTCTGGATGGCGGGCTTGGACAGGCCGTAGCCGTCCTCAATCCGCCGGGGGATATAGCGCAGGCACTTGGCCCCGCAGCTTTTCAAATAGTCCATCAGCAGCACCGTGGAGGTGATGCCGTCCACGTCGTAGTCCCCGAAGACGGCGATGGTCTCCCCCCCGGCGATGGCCTTTTGGATGCGGGCCACGGCCTTGTCCATGTCCCGCATGAGCATGGGGGAGAGGGTCAGCTTCCGGTCCCGGTCTAAAAATTCCGCCGCCGTCTCCGGGGAGGCCACGCCCCGGGCCGCCAGCACCAGGGCCATGAGATAGGGGTAGCCCGCCTCCCGTAGGGCGGCTACGTCCTCTTCCAAGGGGGCGCCGATATTCCACTTTTGATACTTCACAAGAGCGCCCTCCTTTCCGGTCCGGCGTTCGGACAAAATGTAACTTGTATATTATAACAGAGAACTCCCGGCAGGTAAAGGGAAAATCTCTTGATTCCACTATATTTTTCCCCCGGAAGGAAAAGGCTGGAAAAGTCCGCAAATCGCTCTTGCAGTTTTCGCCGGTTTGTGGGATAATGACCGTAATGCCTTTCCGGCATGTCCAATAGCCCGCCCGCCCCGTTTTGGGAACGGCGGCCTCGTTTAAAAAAAGGAGTTGGGAACAAGTGGCCCCTCAAAAGATTGCGCTGCTGACGGATTCCTGCGCGGACCTGTCCCCCCGTCTGGCGGCGGAGAACCACATCTACATCGTCCCCCTGCGCATCCTCTGCGCCGACGGGGAGTATTCCGACGGCGTGGACATCCACAGCGCCGACATCTACCGCCGCCTCAAGGCCGGGGAGCTGCCCCAGACCTCTCTGCCCTCCGCCGAGAGCGCGGGAGCCGTGCTGGAGGAGATCCGGGACGCGGGCTATGACGGCGTCATTGCCGTCATGCTCTCCAGCGGCCTCTCCGGCACCTACAATTTGGTCCGCCTCATCGCCGAGGAGAGCGGGGACGCGTTCCCCATCAAGGTCTTCGACTCCGTCAGCGGCTCCCTGGGACAGGGGCTGACGGTGCTTCAGCTGGCGGAGGACATCCGAAACGGCATGGACTGGGAAACCCTGGTGGAGCGCCGGACCCCGCAGCTCATCGCGGGCACCTTCCCCTTCTTCTCCGTGGACACCCTGGAATACCTGATGAAGGGCGGGCGCATCGGCAAGGTCACCGCCACGGCGGGGACCCTGCTTCAAATCAAGCCCATCATCACCTTCGCCCCCGACGGGCAGCTCCAGTCCATCGCCAAGGTCCGGGGCCGGAACCAGGTCATTGACAAGCTGGTGGCCATGGCCGTGGACCGCTGCGGCGGGCACCGGAAATACAACCTGGCCGTGGCCAACGGTGGAGCCCCCGCCGAGATGGAAACCGTCCGGCAGAAGCTCACCGCCGCCCTGCCGGATTATGACCACATCTGGGACGGCGAGATCGACGGGACCCTCAGCGTCTACATCGGCGACGGCGTCCTGGGCGCGGCGGTGCAGGTGCTCGACTAACTTTTCTTGAAAGACTGTAACGACACTTGATTTTGCAAAGCAAAATCTTAGTGGAGTACGTCCTCGAAGAGGGAAAGTTAGCAAAAGAACTTTATCGCGCTCTATAGTCCGGCAGTCATCCAGGCCGAAGCGACGACAACGCGGTCTATGCTATCTGTAAATACAAGCCCCCCGGCGTACCTTGCGCCGGGGGCCTTCCTTTATTCTGTTCAGCGCCTTCCGCCAAAGCCGCCCCCGCCGGAGCGGCCTCCGCCAAAGCCTCCACCCCGGCCGCCTCCAAAGGAGCCGCCGCCGGTCCGGCCTCCGCCGCCAAAGCCCCCGCCCCCAAAGGAGCCGGGACCGGGGCCGAAGGGGCCGCCAAAGGGACCGCCCGGCCCTCTCGGGGGGCGGGGAGGTCTGGGCGGGCGGGGCGGACGCCGTCCGTACCACCCGGGACCATGCCAGAAGAGGATGGGCCGGAAGACCACCGGCGGCGAGGGCATCCCGCCGTAGCGGCCATACCAGGTGTTGTAGCGCATCCGGTCCATGCTGCTCAGCACCGCCAGGAGCACCGCCAGCAGGACCACAAGGGGAATCAGGTTCGCCAGCAGGACATACCCGCCGCCGTCATGCTCCGCCGTCCCTTCAAAGAGGCCGTGGACGTGGGCGAACAGGTTCAGGACGGCTCCGTCGTAATCCCCCGCCGTAAAGCCCTCGAAAAGGAAGCTGTTGAGGTAATGGGCCTCTTGGCCCCCAAAGCGGTCGTAGAACCTGCCGCTGGAAAGCAGGTAGCAGTCCTGGGCTCCGACGCTCATCACCAGGACGGCGTCGTCCTCCGTCAGCTCCAGCTCACCGGCCCAGTCCCAGGCGGCGCTCTCCAAATTTTCCGGGGCCTCCGCCAGCGTCACCACCGCCAGAATGCTGTTCCCCAGCCGGTCCCAGTTGGCGTTGTAAAGGCTCAGGCTCTTTTCCGTTTTCGCCGAGAGGATGCCCGCCCGGTCCCGGATGTACTGCTCAAAGGGGGCGGTGGACAGGCTCGTGTCTAAGGGCGCGCCGTCCGGCTCCGGCGCGGAGGGCTTCCGCGCCTGTCCCAGGGCAATGCCCGTCAAGATGGCCAGGACCATAATTACCGCCGCCACGGAGCGCTTTTGGAAGAATTTCATAGGCTCATTCCTCTGTCTTCACCGCCTGGAAGTCCGGCGCGTCCGTCCGGCCCACCAGATAGTCGATGGATACTTGGTAATAGTCCGCTAAAACAATCAGGGTCGCAAGTTTGGGTTCGCTCTGGCCTGTCTCATAATTCTGATAGCCCCGGAAGGACATACCCAGAATTTCCGCCAACTCCCGTTGGTAAATTCTGCGTCCCTCCCGCAATTCTTTTAGGCGTTTGGCGAGTAGTTGCATAATGCACCTCTTGACAGACCTAATTTAGGTATGTTAATATACCTTTATCTAGTATATAGGAGGTATCCCCATGACCAGTCTCATGCAGCTATTGATGGATTTCACCCATAACGAGCGCATCCCCCGCTGCCTGGACCACAAATCTTACGACCTCTCGAAATCCCTGGAGGCAAAGCACCTCGCCGCCTTGAAGGAGGGCCTCTCCGGGGAACACATGGCGTCTTTGGAGCGGTATCAGCAGGCCCTGGAGGACAGCCGTTCCTTGGAGCTGGAAGCCATGTTCCTGGCCGCCTTCTCCGTGGCCCGGGAGCTCCGGTAGGCGGACCCGTAGGGGCTATGTGTCCGCCCCTACAGGCCGTTCCGCCCATAGGCGTTTATTTGTGCAGCTCCATCAGCTTCGCCCGGAGTTCGCCCTCGATGCGGCCCAGCTCCACCTCGGCTTCCTTCCGCTTCTGCGCGCCCTCCCGCTGGATGTTCAGCACCTCGTCCAGGGTGGAGATCAGCTGCTGGTTCGTGTGCTGGAGAGTCTCGATGCTCACCACGCTCCGCTCCGCCTCCTTGGCGGTCTGGATGGTGCCCATTTTCAGCATGTCGGCGTTCTTTTTCAAAAGCTCGTTGGTCATTTCCGTCACGGCGCTCTGGGCGGCGGTGGCCTGGCGGCCGTGCTCCATCCCCAGGGCCAGGACCATCTGGCTCTTCCACAGGGGAATGGTGTTCACCAGGGAGGACTGGATTTTCTCCACCATCAGCGTGTCGTTGTTCTGGAGCAGCCGGGTCTGGGGGCCCATCTGGATGGAGATCATCCTCGTCAGCTCCAGGTCGTGGAGCTTCTTTTCAAACCGCTCGCACATCTGCACCAGGTCGTTGTACCGCTGGGCGTCCTCCTGGGCGCCGGTCTGCTCCGCCTTGGCCCGGAGGGCGGGAAGCTCGTTGGCCTGGACCTCCTGGAGCTTCTTCTTCCCCGCCAGGATATACATGGTCAGCTCTTTATAGTACTTGAGGTTCAGCTCATACATCTGGTCGAACATGGCCACGTCCTTCATCAGGGTCACCTGATGCTGTTCCAGCTCCCGGACGATCTTGTCCACGTTGCTTTCGACCTTGGAATATTGGGCCTTCATGACCTCCAGCTTGTTCCCGGCCTTCTTGAACTTGCCGAAGAGGCCCTTTTTCTCCTCCTCCCCGCCAAAGCCCTTCAGCTCCACCACCAGCTCGGAGAGGGACTTGCCCACTTCGCCCAGGTCCTTGGTGCGCACGGAGGCCAGGGCGCTTTCGGAGAAGCCCGCCACGTTCTTCTGGGCCGCCGCGCCGTATTGGAGAATCAGGTTGGAGTCCATCACGTCGATCTTTTTGGAGAAGTCCTCCACGGCCTTTTTCTCCGCCTCGGAGAGCATGGAGTCGTCCAGCTCCACGGGCTTGACCTCCGGCTTTTCCGGCTCGGGAGCGGCGGGGGTGGCGGCGGGCTCCAGGGTCAGCTCCGGCACGGGAGCCGCGGCGGCGGGGTCCAGGGTCAGCTCGGGAATCATATTGTCACTCATAGTCGTCTTCCTCCACCAGCAGAATGTGTTCCTCCTCCTCCCGGATGCCCAGGATGCCATGGAGGACGGAAACGGCCAGCCACACGCAGCCGGTCACCAGGTGCAGGGGCTCCCGCTCCTTCTTCGCCAGATAGAAGCAGCTTCCGGAGAGCATGCCCTCCAGGATGGAGATAAACAGGTAAACGGGATTTCGGTTTTTCATGACGCTTCCTCCTTATTTATTTACATTCCGCGGGGGTTATAGCTCCAGCCGGATGTCCGTGCCGTCTTCCTGAACCGGATCCGCTTTCATCTCCGGTTCCGTCAGGCCCTCCCGGGCAAGCAGGGTCTCCATCACCTGGATGTCCGTGGAGATATCCAGGGCGTCGGCGCCGTAGAGGGCGTCCAGCTGCTTTTCAAAGGCCCGGACGATGGTTTTCAGCATGTCCTCCACCTTTTCCTTGGTGCCGTCGATGTTTTCCCCGGAGACGCCCGCGCCGCTCATGCGGTCGTAGGTGTTGAGAAGCTTCAAGGTGGTGGGCAGGTAGTAATTCATAAACTGGCGGATCTGGGGCAGCTTGTCCGGGTCGTCCTTCACGGCCTGGAAGATCTTTTCGGACACCTGGCTCAGCCGCACGATGTCGGCGGAGACGCCGGGGTCGGCGATGCTGTCGTCCAGCCGCTTCATCTCGCTGAGGGCCAGCTTCCCGTCCTTGATCGCCTTGTCCAGCTCCGGGTTTCCGGTGGAGGGCTCCTCCTTGGGCTTTTCGGGGGCCTTTGCCTCCTCTTTTTTCTCCGTCCCGGCGGATCCGGCTGCCGCTCTCCCGCCCTGGCAGATGCCGTTCACCAGCAGGAACACCGCCGCCGACACCGCCGCCAGCAGGGCAATGGCCGTATTGGAATATAGGGGCAGGAACAGCCCGCCCAGCAGCCACAGCGCCGCTACGGCGTAAAAGGGGGCGGCGGGCTTTCGTTTGGCCGTCATAGAAGGACCTCCATTCATGGCGCGTTTCGCAAGTTAGTATATTATATCCCCCAAACGGCCATTGGTCAAGCCGGGCGGGCACAAATTCACAGTAAATTCCAAAAAGGCGAAAACGCCCCAAGGGGCGTTTTCAAGGAATGCCGTACAGTCCCGTCACCGGGTCCTGCCACAGCGGCAGATGGACCGGGCGGAACGTACACCAGACAAAGCAGAAGGCCAGGCCCCACAAAAGCGCCAGACCCAGAAGCTGCATCCAGCGGCTGGAGAGCCTTCCCCGGCGGAGCAGGGCGAAATCCAGGGCAAAGGCCGCCAGGTCCGCCGCGAAGAATATGGAGATGTTCACCCAGGTGATGTGATATCCCAAAACACCGGTGTAGGTATAGAACAGCACGGGAATCAGGGCCGCTCCCGTCAGGGTGCTGAGAGCCCGGACCGCCAGGAGGTTCGGATAGTTCCGCCCCAGCAGGCAGACCTGCGCCACGGAGAAGAGGAACAGGGGCACAAAGAGGAGCTTCATGTGCTCCCAGGTGGACTCGTTGACGGCGGAAAACCAGGCCGCCAGAGCGCTGCCGCCGCTCCACTCGTAGACGAAGTGGAGGAGCGTCCCCAGCGCCCCGGTGAACAAAAAGCCTCCCAGCTCCCAAAAGAACAGCTTCCGCCTCATAGAACCAGCCTCCGCCCGGATGAAGTCGCGGCACAGCCGCCTCTCCATTCTGTGCGGAGGCTGGAAAAATTATGCGTCAAACAAATACGCACTGCACCAGCGCCATGTACAGCGCTGTCCCTCCGGCGATGGAGAGGAGTACATTCCCCTTCCACCGGTGCAGCGCCGCCACGGCGAAAATCGCCAGCAGCTCCGGCGCGCCATGAGGGGCGGCGGACCAGGCCACGTCCTTTAGGCAGTAGACCACCAGCAGCCCCATGGTCGCCGCCGGCAGGACCTTCCCCAGGTCCGTCACCCAGGCCGGGGGCTGTTTGTTCTCCGGGAACAGCCAAAAGGGCAGCCAGCGGGTGATCTGGGTCCCGGCGGCTACCGCCAGGATGATCCCCAGGGTCTCGAACGGCGTCAGGCGCATAGCAGCTTCCTCCCTCCCAACAGGACCGCCAGGATCATCACCATGGCGGGGATGACCAGGTTATCCGGCCCAAACACAACCAGGCTCACGACGGCGCAGGCGACACCCGCGGCCCCGGCGGGGCGGCGCTCCTTTCCCTTCCACTGCTCCAGGAACAGCACCACGAACAGCGCCGTCAGAGCGAAGTCCAGGCCGGTGGTATCAAACATGATAAAGCTCCCCAGCAGTCCGCCCAAGGCCGTGGCGCCCACCCAATAGCTGTAATCCAGCAGGGAGATACAAAGGAAGAACTCCCGCCGCCCTACGCCCTCCGGCGGGTCCACGGTGGACACCAGGGAAAAGGTCTCGTCGCTGAGGGTGTAGATCAGGGGAAACCTGGCCCAGCCCAAGCCCTTGTAGCATAGCCTTGTCCCTGGCGGCAGGGATATGGAGCGTCAACTCCTTGCCGCGCTCGGTGATCTTCTCGTATCGGTTGGGTAATGGTTGGTATCCTCTGCGGGTCAAGGATAATGCCATCTTCATTTTCTGCGCATCGTTGGTCAACTTAACGCCGTCAATCCCCGCCGCTGAATTTGTATCAGCGACAAAGCGGACAGCCAGTACCCTGGCGGCATAGGAGGCTACCAGTTCGTTCTGCATGATTTTGACGTTTTCCCAATCGCGGTTATAGGCAGCTAAGGCCAATTTGCTTTGTTTTCGGAAAAGCTCATTCTCCATTTTTGGCCAGTCTATCGTGTGCCACCGGACGGCCATATCTTCATCTGAGGTTTCCTGCTGAAAGGTGATTGCACCAATGATGATAGAAATGGGGCAATGGTCGGAAGCAGCCGTAGAGGTGTGGTGCTTGACGCTCTGAATGTAAGTAAGCAGCTCACCCGAAACAAGGAAGTAGTCCAGCCGGGAGCCTTTGTTTTCTGCGCGGCTTTTAGGGCGTGGTCCCCACCATGTATAAGCCCCTTCCTTCTGCGGGTAAAAGGCGCGAAAGACATCGACAAAGCCAGATGAAATGAACGCCTCAAATCCCGCTCTTTCATCGGAAACAAAAAGCGGTTCTTAAGGGCGTTGCCATAAGAAAACATGAGAAAACCCAGTAAAATCAATGTTTTTAAGGGCAGCGGAAAACGGGGCGGCGCAAACAAGTGAATAACAGCACAGAAAGCGGGCGATGTCGGCAAGACACCGCCCGTTTCTGCGCCCCGGCGAACGCCGCAGATTTTGAAAAAGTCTGCGGCGTTTTTTCATGTCCAGACACCGAAAGGAGCGGAGAACCATGCCAGTATTCCGCGTGGAGAGGAACAAGGGGTACACGGTGATGTCGAACCATCACCTGCGGAACAAAGACCTGACCCTAAAAGCCAAGGGCCTGCTGTCGCAAATGCTGTCACTCCCGGAAGATTGGGATTACACGTTAAAGGGCCTGGCCCTTATCAACAGGGAGAAGATCGACGCCATCCGGCAGGCTATCCGGGAGTTGGAGCAGGCGGGGTACATCGTCCGTTCGCGGGAACGTGACGAACGGGGACGGCTGCGGGGTGCGGACTATGTGATCTATGAACAGCCGCAGACGCCGCCTGCATTGGATTTACCTACGTTGGAAAATCCAACATTGGATAATCCTACGCAGGAAAAGCCTACGTTGGAAAATCCAACGCAATTAAATAAAGATATACAAAGTAAAGACCCAAGAATTACAGACCCATCAATTACCCATTCCTTTCCCTCCCTTTCACCCCCTCCCGCTGGGGCGGCTGTTGCGGCTTCGCCGCCGGAAAGGAAAGGAACGGAAGCGGCCACACAGAGCGCCGTTGAGATTTATCGGGACATCATCAAGGAGAATATCGAGTACGACCATCTCCTGCACCACTCCAAAATCGACCCGGAGGAATTGGACGGCATCGTGGAATTGCTGGTGGAAACCGTCTGCACGGCCCGCAAGTCTATCCGGGTGGCCGGTGACGACTACCCCGCCGAGCTGGTAAAGGCCAAGCTGCTGAAACTGAACAGCGGCCACATTGAGTTCGTCATGGACTGTATGCGGGAGAACACCACGAAAATCCGCAACATCAAGAAATACCTGCTGGAAGAATGGTTCAAGGGTGTGCTGATCGACGGCATCACCAGCAACCTCACCGGCCTTTTTGACACGGTGAATACCAAAGTGGGGGAGATCGCCGCCGACGTGGGAGCCACGCCGCAGGGCTGGAACAGCGGCATTTTCAATATGCTCCGCAGCCTGTCGGAAACGGTGATCGTCCCCATCGCCGGGGCTATCCTCGCCCTTATCATGTGCTATGAGCTGATACAGCTTATCGCGGAACGGAACAGTATGCACGACATGGACAGTTGGATGCTGTTCCGCTGGGTGTTCAAATCCGCCGCCGCGATCATCCTCGTGTCCAACACTTGGAACATCGTCATGGGCGTGTTTGACATCACCCAAAGCGTCGTCAATCAGAGCGCAGGGGTAATCATCGGAGATCTGACGTTCACCATCGAGGCGGACAATCTGAAAGCGGCGCGGGCGAGGCTGGAACGCATCGAAACCGACCTGCTGGGCTACTTCAAAATGATGGGAGCCGCCGCCCGTGTGCTGGACGGGGCCGAACGGCTGGAGGTGCTGCATGGCGTTTTCCACCCGGACGGCGAATTGTTCCGCTTTGACTGGAAATGGCTTCCCACGGCAGGGCTGTCCACCAAGGACTTCATCGCCCCGTCCTCCCTCCGCTTCGGGAACAGCCGGGTATTCGGCATCAGCGGCAAGTACGGGGCGGTGAGTTTTCTGCAAATCCTGGCCCCGGAGCTGTCCGATGAAATGCTGGCGGATTTCCTCAACACGGAAAATGGCATCGTCGTCAACCTCCATGTGCAGGCCATTGAGCAGACCGAGGCCATCAAGCGGGTAAAACGGAAGATCACCGACCTGGACGCCATGAAAATACAGGAGCAGAAAAAGGCGGTACGTTCCGGCTACGACATGGATATTTTGCCCTCCGACCTTGCCACCTACGGCACGGACGCCAAGCAGTTGCTTTCCAAGCTGCAAACCCGGAACGAGCGTCTTTTCATGGTGACGTTCCTTGTCCTGAACATGGCCGACACCCAGCGGAAGTTGAGCAACGAGGTATTCCGGGCCGCTGGCGTGGCGCAGAAGTATAACTGCGCCCTGGTGCGGCTGGACGACCAGCAGGAGCAGGGCTTGATGTCCTCCCTCCCCCTGGGGCAGAACCATATCAACATCCAGCGGGGCCTTACCACGTCCAGCGCCGCAATCTTCGTCCCCTTTGTGACGCAGGAGCTTTTTCAGGGCGGCGGGGCCATGTACTACGGCGTCAACGCCAAGACCCACAACATGATTATACCGTGGAGGGCAACAGCGGAAACGCCTGCAAGATCAAGAGTTATCCCCTGAACAGCAGCGTTATCCGAGGTTACGGATTGATGAATTGGGACTAAAAAATTATATGAAGAATTGGAGGTAAATCTATCAATATCGTATCCTTTGGCGGCGGCACGAACAGCGCCGCCGTTCTTGTTGGGCTTCACAAGCACAGCATCCCCGTTGACCTGATCTTGTTTGCCGACACAGGCGGCGAACAGCCCCACACCTATCAATTCATCCGCACGATGGATGATTGGCTGGCTGCTCATGGTATGCCGCAGATCACAGTGGTAGAGAAGTACGACCGCAGCGGCCACCGGCTGACCCTGGAAATGGAGTGCCTGCGCTCCTGCACCCTGCCGTCCATCGCCTACGGCCATAAGCGATGTTCCCAGAAACACAAGATCGGGCCGCAGGAAAAATTCTGCAATCACTATCCGCCCTGCCGGGAGGCATGGGCGCGTGGGGAGAAGATCACCCGCTTCCTGGGCTACGACGCCGGGGAAATGAGGCGGTACGAACATTCCAAGAAATTCGACAACACCGACAAGAAGTACATCAACCGTTATCCCCTGATTGAAGATTGGGGATGGGACAGGAGCGATTGCGTCCGGGAGATATTGGCGGCTGGCCTGCCGCTTCCGGGCAAGTCCTCCTGCTTTTTCTGCCCCAGCATGAAACAGCCGGAGATTTTGGCGTTGAAAGAGCATTACCCCGACCTCTACCGGCGGGCCGTCTCTATGGAGGACAGGGCGATGCCCCACCTTACCAGCGTCAAGGGGCTGGGCCGCAGCTACGCCTGGCGGGAGCGGTTCGGGACGGCGGAGGGAGGGCCGGGGACGTGCTGACGCTGACGCCCATATCCCTGAAAGACGCCAACGCCTTTGTCGCCCAGCATCACCGCCACCACCGCCCCGTCACCGGCCACAAGTTTTCTATCGCCTGCACCGTGGCCGGGCGGCTGGCTGGCGTGGCTATCGTGGGCCGACCTGTCAGCCGGTATCTGGACGACGGCCATACTCTGGAAGTCAACCGGCTTTGCACGGACGGCACGAAAAACGCTTGCAGTTTCCTCTATGCCGCAGCGTGGAGGGCGGCGCGGGCGATGGGCTATCGGAAGATCGTCACCTACATTCTGGACACGGAGAGCGGGGCCAGTCTGCGGGCCGCTGGCTGGGTGTGCGTTGGGCTGGCTGGCGGCAAACGCTGGACGGGGAACCGCCGCCCCAAGGAGGACTTATACCCAGCGCAGATGAAATACCGCTATGAAAAATCCATCGGAAAGGAGTTTTGACTATGGCGAACAAACTTGACCGCATCGAAAAGGACATCCAGAAAGTGAAGTCCAAGATCGCGGAGTACAACAAGCAGCTTCGGGAGCTGGAGGGGCAAAAAACCGAACAGGAGAATTTGCAGATCATCCAGCTTGTCCGGGGCATGAACATGACGAGGGAGGAATTTGCGGCGTTCCTGCGGGGCGGGGCCTTGCAGACCGCCCCCACCCTACGACGCCCTATCACGAAAAGGAGGACACCGGCCATGAGGAATAAAATTATTCGTTTTCTCTCTGTCATTCTGGCTGTGGGCCTGTCTGCGGCTATGTTCACCACGACGGCCTTTGCCGGGGGCGGCGACGAGGAAGGGGAGGTCATACCCACCGAGCCGACCGGGGAAGTGGTGTCCACGCCTGACACCAAGCCCCTGACCCCGGAGGGCAATCTATCCCTGGTGGACGACATCGACGGCGAGGCATCCGAGGATAAGCAGTTTATCACCGTTGTTTCCAAGACCGGCAACTATTTTTACATCATCATTGACCGGGCCGGGGACGGCGAGAACACAGTGCATTTTCTCAATCAGGTGGACGAGGCCGACTTGCTGGCGCTGATGGAGGTAGAGGAAGAACCGCCCGCTGTCTGCGCCTGCACAGTGAAATGTGAGGCCGGGGCCGTCAATACCGCCTGCCCCGTCTGCGCCAACAATATGACCGCCTGCGCCGGGAAAGCGCCGGAGCCGCAGGAGCCGGAAGAACCCGAACTCCCGGCCAAGGAGAACAAGGGCGGCGTGGGCGGTCTGCTGGTGCTGCTGATCGTGGCCCTGGCTGGCGGCGGCGGGGCGCTGTACTACTTCAAGTTCCGCAAGCCCAAAGCCGATGTGTCCGGCAGCACTGACCTGTCCGAATACGACTTTGACGACGAGGACGAGCCGGAGGATGAACAAGAGGACGAATGAGGCGTATGGCCCGCTGTTGAGCAAACAGCGAGCCATACACAATCAATCTCTGGAATCAATTTCTTCTTGACATTCCCTACAAAAGCCGCCACCAGCGTCATTTTCAAATGTCAAGTCACACCCACAGTTGCCACATTTGGCACCTGTCTTTTCTTTAGATAGTGTCTACACGAATTAAGTACGGATAGCAGCCCAAATAGCGATACAACGGACGTGTACCGCGGCGATAAAAGCATCCGAGGTTTTGGCATAACGAGTGGCAATACCTCTCCAACGTTTCAG